>JAICSL010000009.1 GCA_025936955.1 Nitrososphaeraceae archaeon | reverse complement strand
TTTGAAATTATTTAACAATTATTAATTGATAAAATCAGCAGTAATATGCTGTATCATAAATACAACATTTGGCAAGATAGCATTATGGCAATGTACGGACATCATGCGTTTCGAGTTGCGACACTAATACTAGGATCTAATTAGCATCTAGGAGGTAAACACCAAGTATAAAGAAAGAAATTGCGCAGGTAGACTGCCATCACGTTACGTTAATTTCGTTTTTTAATCTCATCTTCTTTCTTTCCTTGTTTTCTACATATTCCTTGAGTGAATTCAATTTAAAGTCATACACATCTTCAAAGAACTCTATCATATCTAACGTTCTCTTATTATTTAATGAGTAAAATCTGTTCTTTCCTAGTTTCTTCTCGGTCAATAAGTCTGCATCCCTCAAAATCCGCAGATGAGTTGAGACGGCAGCAAGAGTAAAGTTAAAGTGTTTTGCTATTTCCGTAGGTATCATATCTTTCTTTTTAAGAATTAGTAAGATTTGTCTTCTATTATCATCTGCTAACGCTTTCCAAGGAGAGCCCATACTCATTAATGATTAAATAAGTATTTAAATATTTAAATAGTTTAGACTTTAGGATATTTTAATGTCAAAGAACGAAGAACAAGTAATTAAGAAGACGATAATCATTGAGGCTTCACCAGAAGTTGTTTTCAAAGCGATTACAGATCCGCAGGAGTTAACAAATTGGTTTCCTGACCAAGCCATTTTGGAACCAAGAGTAGGAGGAAAAATGAAATTTAGTTTTTATAAAGATCCTAATAACAAGCAAAGAGATATGGACTATTTCCCTGAGGGAACTATTATTGAATTTATACAGGACAAGAAAATTACTTATACATGGGTTCATCCCAATATACCAGATTTCCCAAAAACAACTGTAACATGGGAGCTCGAAGGAATTGAAAATAATAAAACTCGACTATATTTAGTTCACACAGGATTTAATGAAAAATCATCGGAGAAAAAAATGCTTGAAGACCATGATGCAGGTTGGAGTTATTTCTTGAATGAATTAGAAAAATATTGTAGGAACAGCAAATAATAAAATAATCCAAATTATTCTATTCTTATTTCCTTTATTATACAATCAAGATTTACTATATTTCAGAATATTTAACAATAGTTTTTTGTTGCTATACAGACCAAAGGCATAAAAAATGTTTGATAGGGCATTAATCAAATCCATGAAAACTGAGAAATAATGAGAATTTTTGCAAGAAGCAAGACAATAATAAGTTTGATAAAAAAACAATTAATTGGAGTAATACCCCAAAAAGCTTACTGATGTTCTAAATAGCATCAAGAAATTAATGCTTAAAGTATAGTATGGAAAAAGGATATTTATGAAGACTAGACTACAAGATTTCGACCTCTATAAATACTATGCCCATTTTCAATTTTGTTTTTAAAACAAGGCAATATTATTACAAATTCTTCTGGGTTCAAATAGAAACGTCTAAAAGGTTCAATGGTTTCATTGATATTTCAACGGTAGTGTTATCATAAGATATACAGTTTGTTAGCACAACAAGAGTTTGTTCAATCTAGGTGTGAGTTTCAAAGCTACAAGAGTTCATATGCAGACGAGCAGGAACACCCGTAGTTTCATGAAAATGAATATTTTTACAGTCTCTTTGCTTCAAGAGAAAATCCTCGATTCCGCCAGAATATTTTACTATACTGTCATGCTTGAGTGATCCAATCTTTACGTATTCACTTACATTTACAGCATGTCCTGTATCATAATCAATCTCCCATAGTTCATTGCTATCATCGTCTAAAATGACGTACTCTCGTCCATGTTTCTTTGTCTTTCCTTTTTCCCTTACCATTCTACCAGTGTTAACCACATTCTACAGACATATTACTTATTACTAGAATGTAGAAGTATAGATACAAACATCAATTAATCTTATAAAGGTAAGAACCGTGTCATTTAGTTAAAATAAGAAAAAATCCGTATTGACAATACGAATGATTATGTTAATAAATTAATATTTTGTATAATAAAACGGCGATTTGTGGATTTACGATAGATAAACAATATATAATTCAATTAAATTGGTAAATGCATTTGGAAAACAAGTTAAAAGTTCTTGGCTTTGCAGGAAGTCTGAGGAGGGGTTCTTATAATAAGGCGCTTCTACTCTCTGCAACAGATCTGCTGCCAGATGATACCAATCTAGAAATTTTTGATATTGAAGGCATTCCCGTATTCAATCAAGATCTTGAAGAGAATATGCCCTTGAAGGTTAAGGAATTTAAATCAAAAATAAGAGACGCAGATGCCATTCTGATTGCTACTCCCGAATATAACTATTCAGTTCCAGGAGTGCTAAAAAATGCCATAGACTGGGCTTCAAGACCATATGGAGATAATCCATTTGATGGAAAACCAGTTGCAATAATGAGCGCATCTATTGGTATGTTAGGTGGTGCTCGAGCTCAATATCATCTACGTCAGATGTTTGTATTTTTGAATATGCACCCAGTTAATGGACCAGAGGTAATAGTTCCATTTGCCAGTGAAAAATTTGATGCAACTGGCAGGTTACTTGATGAGAATACCAAAAAGTTTTTGACACAATTGCTCCAGAATCTTGTAAATTGGACAAGGAGATTAACAAAAAAAGTTCCTCAGCATAATTGAACTAGAAATTAAATTAAATTAAATCCTCGATCCATTGTATGTGATATTACTGCATTTTCCCAGATGAGTGGAAAAGCAATAAAAGAGTAAATATAACAAGATCAAGCAAAGCTGGTTTATCATTTTGTTATCTGTTATTATTGCAACCATTCTACTACCTCTTATAATCTGTCATCAGCATTCAGATCAGCCCAGAAAGGTGTACAAACTAATTTAATGGCACAATTTTAATTATGTTTCTTATATGTTTAGAGTTATTTATTTACACAAATTTACTAGTTACAGGCGTGATATAACCCATTTGTTGAAAGGATCTTTACTCAGATAGGAATGGTACTCGTTTGTTTTCACTAGCCTAAAATAGGGGGTACAAGATTATTTGAACTATCATTTGTAAGCTCATAATTATAAGCTATAGATAGAATTGTTTCTTCCTTAAATGAAGGTCCAATTAATTGCGCTCCAACTGGCATACTATCTTTGTCTTTAGTTAACCCTATCGGAATACTAATTGCAGGTAAACCTGTACTATTAAACACAATTGTATTTCGAAGTAAAGCTTCACGAGTTTCTAGAACAGTATCCACATCTATGCTGATCTTTTCTTCATCGAATCTTGGAGCAATGATAATAGTTGTTGGAATTACAATAGCGTCTACCTTGTTATTTAATATTGACAGAAATTCCTTTCTTATCTCTTTTATAGTATTTAAAGCAGATACATAATCAACTGCAGATACTTTTGTTCCCTGCATTAACATCCGTCTTACTTCATAGCTATAATCCTCTGCTCTGGTGTTTAACCATTTCAGATGTATTTCTGCAGCTTCTGCAAGTCTAATTTCTCTCCAGGATCTATAATATTTTTCAGTATTATGTAAATCTAAATCATATACTATAGACCCCCGTGACTTTAAAATTCCGATAAAATGGTAAAATAGGCTTTCTACTCCAGGATACAAATGATCAAAGAAATATTTTTTTGATACTCCAATTCTTATTCCTTCAAGGGTTGACTTTTCGATAATTTTTGTATATGCAGGTACTTTCTTGTGTTTCGATGTTTCATCCAAGGGGTCCCATCCAGATATATGTTCCATTACAGCCGCTGCATCCCATGCACTTCTTGTAATACATCCTACATGATCCAATGAAGGAGATAATGGGAAAACATTATGTTTACTGACCCTGCCATAAGTAGGCTTTAATCCCACAACACCACAAAGTGATGAAGGAACTCTGACAGAACCACCAGTGTCTGTTCCTAAAGATAATGGAACCATACCCGTAGCAACAGCAACAGCTGAGCCGCTACTAGATCCACCAGATATTCTTGAACTATTCCAGGGATTTTTAGAGGAACCATAAAAATAATTAATACCTGTTATTCCGGATGCAAATTCATTTAAATTATTTGTGCCAATCAGAATCGCACCAGCTTCCTTTATTCTCTTGACAGCAGTTGCATCCGCATGTGAAATGTTATTGGACAATATCTTTGAACCTACAGTGCATCGAATACCTTTAGCACAGAAAATATCTTTGATAGAGAACGGAATGCCATGCAGAGGACTGTAATAGTTTCCTTGCTTGATCTCTTTTTCAGCTATTTGAGATTGATCATATAGGCGTTCCTCCTCAATAACCGTAATAAATGCATTTAATATTGGATTGAATTTCTTGATTCTATCTAAACAAACTTCAATTAAATCTGTAGGAGATATATCTCCTGTATTTATTCTCTCGGAGAGTTGCTTAATTGAAAATAAAGACGCCTTTAATTTTTTTACCATGGATCTATAAATCCTATTATTTGAAACAGACTAATAGTTTAACTCAATAACTTTAGATGATGATTATTATTCAACAGATATTTTTTCAGATACATGTTTCTTTTTTATATAAGCTTTTTCCAAAGCATTAGTTACCAATTTTATTAGCATCAATATAGCAGCAATAATATCATGAATCCATTTTGGATTTCTTTTCTTCTTTTCTTCTTCTTTTAGATATCTCTTATATCTTTTTAATGTAAGTTGAGATACATCATTTCCTGTATACAAATCAATATACCTATTACAAATTCAACATATAAAAGAACTTCCTTAACTAATTTCATAATATTGCCAGTTATTATTCATCATAGTTTACTCATATTCTGTTCTTGTTACTGCGATTTCTCTGCATTTCTACTCTAATTGCCCTCAAGTTTTCTCACTATCGCTGTTTGCGAATAATATTTCCTAGTTTCCTATATTGTTATTTTGTTAAACTATGATAGGTATTTCTTGATGTATTTCTAATGTTTATTATGCTTTTATTTAGAAATGATAAATCTTTACACACAGTAACAAGATAGCTCTGTAATATCCTAGAATATTACACAATTTCAGCATGTCCAACAATATTTAGTATAGCTAAAACGCAGATCTAGTAGCATTGATAATTCCAACAATCTTTCATTGAAGCGATAAGTGAATGATATTTTCTGGTGTTCAATGTTCAATGGTCAATATTTAATTAATGAATGAGACAAATAATTTGCAGGTTTGGTGATAGTGGTGGAATGCAAGTCACAAGATCTGACCCAAATTTTACCACCCCGATGTTAGAAATTTGAATTTATTATTTTAAGTACCGTGTTAGATAGCTATCCGGTCAATGGTAAGTCAAATGCAACAGTAGCACCTTTATCATCTTTATTATTCTCAGCCCACATTCTACCACCATGAGCTTCTACAATATTTTTAGATATGAACAAACCAAGCCCAGTACCACCTACTTCAGCATTTGTAGTAAATTTTGTAAATAGTCTTGGTAATATGTCTGGATCAATACCTTGACCATTATCAGTTACACTTACTATAACATGATTATCTTTTCTTTTTGCTGTTATAATAATGACACCTTCTTCCTTTGTAAATTTAATAGCATTATTTAAAAGATTTACAATCACTTGATAAATCCTGTTTCTATCTGATTCTATGAATATGTCTTCCTTAGAGACTAATTCTAACATTATATTCTCTTTGGATTCCTTTTTGATTTGATTGGCAGAATCTGTAATGGCATTATTGATTATCTCAATTAGATTGAATCGTTCTTTTCTCAGGTATAACGATTGGCTTTCAATTTTACTAACATCCAATATATCCTCCGTGAGTCGATGAAGTCTCTTTGCATTCCTGATAACAATTTCTAGTAATTTTGCATCATCAGTATTTCTTGTACGGGAGCGAACAATTTCTGTTAGCCCAAGGATAGGTTGAATAGGAGTACGCAGTTCATGAGCTGCTATATTGATAAAGTCTTTCTGCATTTTGTCATGGATTTTTAACTGTTCATATAAATCAGACTGAACCCATAAATTCTCAAATAGTGCCACATAAGATAAAACACCTGCTTTACTGTTAGAATAGGTTGATAATCCTATAGCTTCAATAAAAGTTGTCTTTGAATCGTCTGTCAACTCCATTACTAATGAAGCTTTTTTATCTACCACCAACATAGTGGCCTTGGTCTCTGATGTTTGTTCAAAGTACCTAACATCAATCTGACTAGGAAAATGTTGTAGTGGCTTTATTATATTCTGATCGATTAAGATATTTGAAGGCATCAATATTCTAACTTTTACATTTCGTTCATTGACTGCTTCTTTTGCTAACTCAATTACACCTATCTTCTCCTGACGTATAAGAGCATTCGTAGTAGGAAATATCAAAAGTATCTCTTCTAATGCTGATCTTAAAGTATTCAAGTACTTGTCCTGCGCATTAGATGAGCTTGGTATGACTTCAATATCTGCCAGGTCAACACCTTGTTCGATATCTTTTATCCTCCCCTTAGCGTCAATACCATTTTTCCATAATTCTTCGAACAATGAATTGAAATGATCTACATACAAAGGTTCGTTACTAATCAAGAAATTCTGACCTATGTTACCACCTTCCATCTTCTCTATTGTAAGAGCCACCTCTTTATCTGATACACCAAAATTCATCGGAGGCATATTTTTGATATGTCTTATTTGTATTCCAGATTCTAGAAATATTTTACTCAGACTTAGATTATATTTGTCTATATTAATAAGCCACCTTAATCCACCATCATCACCACCTTCGTTATTCTCACTTACATCTGTTGATCTGTCAAGCATCCTCTTGAACGAGTCAAAGAAATAGTTGTAGCTCATTTGCATTCCACCAAATGCTGAGCAAATTGACAGCTTATTTGCACTATTGTTTAGTCGTTGTATTTCTTGGATAATTTCGTCTCGATTTTGTAATAATCTTGTGCTAACAGGCAATAATCCTTCTTCTATTTCTCTTATCTTCACTTCAGCTGGAATAGCGGTATTCCATAGAGTATCATAGATGTATTGAGCCTGTTCTACCACTTCTTTAACATTACTATAGATTACTTGTGTCAGAGGCTTTGCTTCCTCTAAAACTGTAGTAGCCATATATTCTGATTCACTAACGGCTAATCCTCCTTTGACTCCGTTCAAATGACGCAGATCATCAACTAATTTAATCAGCTCCTTACAATAAGCAATATTGTCCTTTGTAATTTCAGTAAAAGCTCTTATTCTTCCTCCTCTTTTTCTTATATCCATATATCCATTCTTATATTCTTGTACTTCTACTACTATAGATGGAGCTTTATAATCAAAATAAATATCCATCTTCTCCTTCACATTAGACATGAAATAGACACCTCTTCCTACAGCATTCTCTACTCCATATAATATCTCAGATCTCTTTTCTGGAGATCTTAGCGGAAGAGGACTAATGGTCAATACAATAAAACATACATAGGTTCCTTATAAGATAAGCAATAAAGAAGAAGATTTCGGATCAAAACTCAAGCAGATTTTATAATTATAACTCAATATTGTAACGTTAAATTATTTTGACTTCATAAGAATGGAGTAATGAGTTTTCCATTGATCTTTATCTTCCTCATAAATGATAATATCGTTGTTACAGCATGCTCCTGTCATAATGATGATAGGCTTAAGTTCAGGTTCTAGATCATGGAATCTACTATAGTAATAGATATGATAAGTAAAATTGGTACAAGTGCATAGTACAACTAATCCTCCAACGACAGAACATAGCATAATAACCTGGCTTCAGACCTCAAGTCATATCCTATCATAAAAATACACTTCAGTTCGAAGCTGCATGATTGATGATACTTCTCCTGTTTGCAGAATGAATAAGAGGCAGTTAAAATGTTTAGTAGTTATATTGAAATTGTTCTTTTTTAAAAAAGTTAAATGGGTAGTAATCAAGGTATAATTATGACTAATGAAGAAATATCCTTCCTTGACCGGTCTGATTCTTACTGTGTATGCTATATTGATATGATAGAATCTACAAAAGTTATCAGTAAAATTGCTACTCTTCCAGATAAAGTTAGAAAATACTATTCAATATTTCTAAATTCAATGTCTGCTATTATCAAAAAGTATGGCGGCATCATAATAAAAAATGTTGGAGATAGTTTAATTTATTATTTCCCTCAAACTTCTGATCCTGATAATAGATCTGCCTTTAGGAACGTTATTGAGTGTTGTATAACTATGATGGCGGCATTTAAATTTGTCAATTCTGAAATGTTTAAAATGAAGTTACCAGCTGTTAGCTATAGAATTAGCGCTGATTATGGTAAAACTATTATGGGCAAATCATCAAATCTGCACACATATGACCTTTTTGGCCCTGTTCTGGATTTGTGTGCCAAAATAAATTCAAAAGCTCCACCAAATGGTATGGTCATAGGAAATGACTTATACCAGGTCTTAAAATCTTTTTTAACTTCTTCTTTATCAACCTCATCGTTTGATGATGATTACGATTTTAAAAGGGCAGGAGAATATTCTATCACGGGATTAAAACAGGCTTATCCAATCTATTCACTCGTCAATAAATATACGAACTATAACAATAACAATAACATTACTGCAATTCAAGATGCTGGTAACGAAAATGCGATCCAATTGCAAGAAGAAAAAAAAATGGAGCCTAAAAAACAAGAAAAAGAAAGAGGGCAGATAAAGCAACAAGAAAACAAACCAAAAAATATCCTTTTAATTGACGATGAATCGGACATAATCTTTACTTACAAATCTATTTTAAATGAAGAAGGATATAATGTGGACGCTTTTACAGACCCAAGGAAAGCATTCCGGCATTTTTCTCATCTGGATCCGCTTTATTACAAATTGATCTTACTTGATGTTAGAATGCCTGATGTTAATGGATTTCAGATATATTACAAGTTTAAAGCCCTGAACCCTAATGTAAAGATAATTTTTGTCACCGCTCTTGACATAATGGGAGATGAGATAGCAAGTGTGCTCCCTAACTTTTCAGCCGAGCACGATCTAATAAAAAAACCAGTTACAAAGGATCAGTATATCTATAAAATAAGATCAGTTTTATCCGGATAATAGATATAGAAAAAGACTTGCCATATTCTACGTAACAAAAAAAAGTTTACTAATCCATGTTATTCTACGAATTAATTATTTCTTTTATTTTCCGCATCAAGGTTTCATTTTTCATTGGTTTTTGAATAAATAATTCTTCACCTATTTTGTCGCTCACTTTAGACCTTACTTCTCTATATTCTTCATAAAACATTTCACTAGCAGTAAGAAAACATATCTTGACTTTGGGATCAATTTCTCTTATTTTCCTACAAAGTTCAAAGCCATACATTACTGGCATCTTTATATCAAGAATTATAAGATCATAAAAATCAGCCTTATAACTTGTTAATGCTAAGACAGGATCAGTAAATGCATCAGCTTCAAATCCATTATCTTGCAAAACACTAGATAAAGTGTAGGCAATATCAACTTCGTTATCAACAAGGAGGATTTTGTTTTTTTCGTTTATCATGCTAATTCTTGCCCCTATCACTACTACCATGAGACATATTATGTTGATGTAGATCAGCAACAGGTATGGTAAACCAGAAAGTACATCCCTTTTGATCTAACATATTGTTTTGTGCCCATATTCTTCCACCGTGAGATTCTACAATATTTTTGGAAATATATAAGCCAAGCCCTGTTCCTTGGTCTGATTTTGTAACAAATTTTTCAAATAACCTTGGCAGTATCTCAGGATCTATTCCAGATCCACTATCTTTTATGCTGATTATGAGTTCATTATTATCTAGATTATCAGTGTTTATGGTTATGGTTATTGTACCTTGTTTTGTAAATTTAATTGCATTGCTTAAAAGATTAGAGATAACTTGAGTAATCCTTCCTTTATCTGCATATACCATGAAGATATTTTTATCATTATCAGTACTTTGACTGACTTTGTACAATAATCTAATGTTACTATCGATCTTCAAATCATTTATAATATTGGATGCTGTATCACTAAGATCGAATAATTCCTTTTTAAGTTTAAGTGATTTGCTTTCTATTTTAGTTACATCCAAGATATCTTCTGTAAGCTGATGCAGTCTGTACGCATTTCTTATTATTACTTGCATCATTTGTTGTTCTTGTTGTATTTGTTGTAGTCGTCCGCTTCTCCCTATATCTCTTTTCTTGAGCCTAGAATAGAGTAGCTCACTTAAATTAAGTATTGGCACTATGGGAGTTCTTAGCTCATGAGCCGCTACATTAACGAATTCTTTTTGAATTTTATCTTGAAGCTTTAGCTGTTCATTTGCTTCTTCAAGTTTTTTATTTGAATGTGATAAAGAATCACGTGCTTCTTTAACTTGTTGATACAATTCCGTTTGAATCCATAAGTTTTCAAATATTGAAAAATATGATAAAACACCAGGTCTGCTGCTTGAATAAGTTGACAAGCCTATTGCTTCATCAAAGGTCGTTTTCGAATTATCCTTTAATTCCATGACTAGCGACAGTTTTCTATCTGCTAGTAAAATTGTAGCTTTATTACTGGAAGTTACCTCAATGTATCTAACATCAATATTGCCACCATGGTATTGATTAGACTTTCTCAAATATTGTATCGAATCTTCAGTTAAATTAAGTGCAGGCATCAATATTCTGACTTTTAAATTACTTTTTTCAATAGATTCAATTAGTGCTTATATTACTCCCATTTTTTCTTGACGTATAAAAGAATCAGGAGTAGGAAACGTAAGCAATATTTCTTCCTTTGCAGATTTTATAATTTTAAAATATAGAGCCTTAGCTCTGGAAGCATTTTTGATAACCTCAATAACATCTAGTGCCACTCCTTCTTCTATTTCTCTTATCTTTAGTTCAGCAGGGACAGATGTATTCCAAAATGAATTAAAGACATATTCTTGCTGTTCTATTACTTCTTTTACATTACTGTATATTACTTGTGGTAAAAGTGTCGCTTCCTGCAAGGTAGCAGATGCCATATACTCTTTTTCACTCATAACAAAGTTACCTTTAATCCCGTCTAAATGACGAAGCTCGCCAAGTTTTATCACTTCTTTACAATATGAAAGATTATCTTTTGTAATATCAACAACATATCTTGATTTTATCCCCCTATTCTTATTATTGATAAGAGCTTTTTTGAAGACATCAATTCCCATTGCTACAGATGGCCAAGTGGAATCTGCGCAAAGATCCATCCTCTTCTGGATGTTAGATAAGAAGTTTAAAATTGCATTGGTCGTATTTTCAGTACCATATAATACTTCTGTTCTTTCAGACGGTATGGCTGATGGCGATGGTGCTGATGTAGTCAAAGTGTGAATTCAAGGCTAACTACCAAGTCTGTAGATATAAGATAGCAAGGTAAAATGTTCTATTTGTTCCACATCAAGAGCTCAGCTGTGTAACTGAAGAATCATAAATATCATTTACTAAAGTAAATATCATCTATATACGGCTTTAATAACAAATGGTAAAACGACTTGAAGAACGACGAGCAAGACAACAAAAAAAGAGAATAAAAGCCAACGCATCATCCCAAGTAAAAGCAGGGATTATCAGAGATTACAAAAACAAATCCAATAATAATGAGAGAACTAAGATATTGCGTAGTATAAACTCTATGCTTTTAAGGTTGGATCAGTTAAGTATTCCTTCACAATTTTCAACTGACTATATCAATACCATTACATAAAGTAGAAGGGACATTTTGCTGCTAGATTGAAGGGAATAGAAATGTATGTGTTATGAATTCTTCTCAAAATATGTTCAAATAGTTACTTTTTTTCCAGTATCTCAATTTTTAATGCCTGAAAATGATGAAAACACCATTTTGATAAATCATAATCATTTTTAATAAATCACAAATACTTTATACTAAGATAATAAAGAGCGGCATGTACAATGATCTTTGTTGTTAGGAGAAGGAGGAGAAGAAAGTAAAAGAAGTAAAGAAAGAGAAGATGAAGAAGAAATATCCTTCTCTAATAAATCACAAAGTTGTTGTGTATGCTTTGTTAGTATGATAGATTCTATTGAAACTACTATATTGATTAGAGATCCAGACAAAGTCAGAAGATATTATTCTGTATTTATTAATACAATGGCTGCGATTGCAAGAAACTTTGATGGAAAGGTTATCAAAAATACTGGTACAAGTTTGATATATTACTTTCCAAAAACATCTGACGCTTCTAATCTATCTGCTTTCAACGATGTAATAGAATGCGGTGTTACAATGATGGTAGCAAATAAAATTATCAACATTAAGCTGAAAGAAGAAGGATTGCCATCTCTACAGTACAAGATTAGTGCTGACTACGGTATAGTTGAAGTAGCGAGATCGCTAAGCTCTCCAGCTACTGATGACTTTTTTGGTTCCACCATGAATGTTTGTGCAAAAATAAACTCAATGGCACACACAAATGGAATGGTAATAGATAGTGGTTTGTACCATATTGTAAACAAATTTTCGTCTTCTTTTAGTACTACTGGTCAATGCTATTTCCAAAAAGTAGGAGAGTATTCAATAACTGGTAGAGTTAAACATCAATATACCGTATACTCAGTAATAGTAGGAGTAGAAGAACAAGTAGTTAACATTTTGGATGTGGAAAACCAAATTCCAAAATTACAAAAATCTGCTCCTGAAAATCAAAGTATAGAACATGAAGGAGGAGAAATAAAAGAACAGCAGCAACAGCAAAAGAATGCTTCTACTACTATCATCATGTTGGTAGATGATGAGCCAGATACAATGCTAACATACAAAACATTCTTAATTGGGGGAGGCTACAATGTAGATACATTTACCGATCCTAAAGATGCGTTAACACATTTTGCACAGGTAAATCCCAACAACTACAATTTAGTTGTGATGGATATAAGAATGCCTAATTTGAATGGTATTCAACTATACTATAGAATGAAGGCAATAAATCCTGATATTAAGATTTTATTCGTATCAGCTCTTGACGCAGCGCAAGAAATGGTAAGTATTCTCCCTGATGTAGGAGTACAAGAGGTTATAAAAAAACCAGTAGATCAGAAGCAATTCCTTTATAAGATAAAAACAGCAGCAATGAAATAGAAATACAGTTCAGGTGGCTGTTACATTTATTCTTATTCTCTTTTATTTCTAGCCAGCTTTTAAATAAGGTCAAGTCAATTAGGATTCAGATTTTACTCATATTACTACTTAATTTGTTATTCAATTTGACATTTGAATAGATCTAACCTTCTATCGGCTTTAGAAAAGATTGTATTTACTCATTAATATTACATATTATCTATCATGTGCTCAACAACAGCAACAATTAATTAAAAAAACAATCACTTAAAGTAGAAACAAGTCCAACTACCATCACTAGCATCATAGCAACATTACTTCTGCTGCAGAAGCATCAGCAACAAAAATATATCAATCTACAAAAAGAATCAGAGTCTCGCTGCAAAACAATCAATTCATCAGACAGATTAATAATACAATTACAAGATAATTTCAGGCAGATATTTACAACCTATTATGGCTAGATATCAAAATGCAAAAAAAATAAATGGCTTTGAATTATATAGACAAATGAAAAATACAGACAATAAAGTCAAGGTCTGTTTTATGACAGCATTTGATATACAAAAATGTGACTTAGAAGTAGCTGCTACAATATTTAACAATATCAACAATAACAATATTATTCAAAAACCAATTTCAACAAATGATTTAGTAAAAAAGTAAAGGTATAAGTAGATTGAATTAAACAAACACCTGTATAGGTTAATTAATTAATTAATTTATCTGGCCATCCATATACTGATCCTCCGAGGGTTTCAATTTTGAAGACAAAACCCCCCCTCAGAGGTGATCACACTAATTAATACGGTAATTCAATATTCGAGTCATTTTTCTTACTTTGTATAGATATTATTCTAATTTCATCATAGAGAAAGCATGGTCTGTTCATAACTATGTGTAAAAATTTCAATTATATTTCCAAATGGATCTTCGCAAAAAGCTAATTTATAACCTTTCTCTGGAACAATTTCCCAAATTTTGCTTCGCTGTTTTCCTCCAGTTTCAGAAATTCTTTTGCATAGATCTTCAATATTAGGGTCAGTTATACAAATATGAATAAGACCTGATTTCCAGTACTCAAAGTTAGCCTTACGTCTTTCTGATTTTGGTTCAATATATTCAAAGATTTCAAAACCCACTTGATTAGATGAACTCAACCAAACTGTTCGCATTCTCTTTAATACAGGATCATGAATATCCTTGATTGCTATGCCTATTAGAGAGTCGTCAGCTACAAATTCTACTGGCTCCTTTATTACTGTAAATCCTAATACTTCCTTAAACCATTTCATGGCTTGGTCCAAATCCGGCACACTTATTGCTATATGATTTATTATCTTGGGATATACTCTAGGTGATAATGATGGTGTTGAGGAATTAGTTTCCAAATCCTTTTTTCAAAAAAAGATCCACAATTAAAACATTCCTACATATATTCTTGCGAAAGATAATTACGGATCATAACATTGAAAAAATCCTATGTTATGTCTTCTTTCCTTCATGGGTAGATAGAGTTTAATTAAGGCATAACAACCTGTTAATCTATCGTCTTCATGTTCTGTCGCTCAACATACAAATCAAAAAAGGGCTGGTTTGCTGATGAATCTACTAACTAATACTAAACTTCTTCCTACAAAGTATCAGTCGTAACATTATCTTATAGATTCTAGCTCGCCCTATAAAATAATGTACAGACTACAAGAAATCTGCTTTAGATGTCTAATTTGGCATTATTTCATTGAATTCACCAGATTCAGATCAATTCACAGCATAGTTGTTGTAAGAAAAATTTGGATAACATTACTTAGTTACTCTGGATACTGGTACATTAATCCATGTCCATCTCATTTAATCTCCACAAGCCAAGATCCTGGGATATTTTGTGCAATAATCAAAGAATGGGTCTGGTACAGCAACATCTTCAGTTCCAGTCATAACCAATGCGGGTATGGGTATTTTTTGTAGACGAGTGCAAGCGCCGCTCCAGTTCGTCGCTAGCCAATCTTCTATGATGGCAAACTGCTGCTTTAAAGTATTAGAAGAAATAATTTCTTTTGATTGTGGAAAAGTTACATTGAGATGTGCTTTAATCCATGCTAATGGAAATGTGACTAATAGAACTCTTTCTGGACCCTGTGGCAAATTATTTACGACATCAGATAAAATTTTTACAACTTCTGGGCTTTGAGGTATGCTCTCTTTTCCACCACATGATTCAGCAAGAAGTATTGAGCTGTTAACCTTTTCTTGATACATATCTGCAAGCTGTTGAGCTACAAATGAACCCATAGAAAACCCAAGAATATCTGTCTTAGTCATATGAAAACATTCTGAATGTCATCTATCATCTTGAATTGGTTCTGTTTTTATAACTCAGATTGGAAGAATATGGACATGCGTAGTTTTCGATCCTCTTACGCTAAAATGCTGCATCTCAACCAACGATGTTGAGGATGTTGCCGTCTGGGTCCTTGAACCAAGCGACCTTCATATCATCTGTGACATATATATCGCCGTCTCGCTTCATATCTGGCATATCGTAATGTTCGAATGTGATGCCTTTCGTCTTGAGTGCTTGCACAACATCTTCCATATCCTCGCCGACCGTCCACGTCACAGCTGTTGCCTGGTTGGTTCCAGCGTACTGTGAATGATAGACATTGATAGTGGAGTTTCCGCTCTTAAAGACTATCAGTTCATTGCCTTCAGAGCCGACCTGAGTCAGGCCAAGTATTTCTTGATAGAATTTCTTTGCTGCTTCCAAATTCCTGACAGCAATGTTTGCCGCCGCGTCTTTCTCACCCAACATATAGATCTTCTTCACAGAATTTGCTATGTTATGAAGTTTCCGTTTGAGTCCAGACCCTGCAGACAGATTGTCGACAGTTTGAGAAGATTATAAAGTAGATTATATTGAACAACGACACCAAAAATAGTCATACAAGACAAAAGATACTACGTTTTTTTGGTTTTAGGAATTTGATACAGGTTCTTGAAATCACGGTTTTATTGGTCTTTTTCATTTGTTATCTTATCAATCCTATCGGTGCCCAGTAGCCTAATGAGTCTACTTGAATTTCAGTTTGTAAAAATGTTACGTTTTACTTTGGCTAACTACTACTATGAGACCTTCTTTGCGTTCTCCACTTTCATTTGACAAGCAAGAAAAAGCAAAGTTCCATTTGAAGGTCTTATAGTAGAATCGCATTATGAATTGATAATCAACAAACAAGGCAAAAATTTAACGAACTGCATTTGAGTATATTGTGTGAAGATGAGTTAGTCATGTCTAAAATGTTTGAATCACTTGATTTTCTATATGTCCCGGCTCCACATATCCAAGAATCTATCAGATACTACACAACTGTACTCGATGGTATATTATTGTGGAAAATACATGCTTTTGGAGTGTGGGTTGTTTGTATAAAGCTTTCTGACAAAGAGCCTCACATTCTGCTTGCCGACCATATAGAAAAGAAGGATCTAATGTTGATTTATCGAGTCAATAATTTGGATAAAACGGCCTCTGAGCTTCGATCAAGAGGCTGGAGGGAAGAAAAAAGATTAGAGATACCAAATGGCCCTTGTTGTACATTTCGTGATCCGGCGGACAATCCGATCGTCATATACGAAAATCGACGCCCTCAGATCATGGA
>JAICSL010000250.1 GCA_025936955.1 Nitrososphaeraceae archaeon | reverse complement strand
TTTCGCACAAAAGGATTTGTATAAATATATCTCAATAGGAGAACAAGAACTTGTCGAAGCATACTCACTATATGCACTAATGCAAAACTCTCAATTACCTTCTATAGAAGACCTAAATGTGATGGGTACTTCCTACCTCACAGGACTACTTGATTGTATTGGAGAAATAAAAAGAATGATATTTGACCTTCTAAAGTTGGGAAACGTAATTGAAGCAACAAAGTTCTTCAATACAATGCAAGAGATCTATGAGACAATCTATCCATTCGCGATATATGATAATATTGTTCCAGGTCTAAGAAGAAAGTTGGATGTAGCAAAAATTCTGATTGAGGACATAAGATCTATTATAACAGAAGAAAGTAGGAGAGCAGTGATGATTGAAGCAATTGAGAAGTTAAAAGAACGCTTTCCATAGCTCCTGCTTATAGTCAAGATAAACTATCGAGTTAGAGGACTTGGTTAACTTAATTCATGGAATCTACATAGGATCAAGCAAAACGTGCACATATCGAAGAATATGTATTGTCGATGATCCTCGATTTATTTGAGGAGGCTTATCACACCCAAGAAAAAAATCATTTGAACCGTGTGAATGCTTCTGATAAGTAACTAAATAAGGTTTGCTGCCATTGGGGAAAGGTCTCCGGACTAGTAGGGTACGAATGATAATGTTCTACCAATTTCTTATTCATATTAGCCGTATATTTAAGGTCCTCTGCAAGCTTTTTATTTATACTTCCTCTTATCAACATGCTCATTTTATCAACAATACCAAATTCGGGATGTTCCCCTTCTGAGATTTTAGCTACATCTAGCTTTGACAAGAAATGCTTCATTCCATAATTAATTTGCTCATTTGTCAATCCCTGCAGCATACGACGAAATACTTCTAGCCCGGCCGTCTTGTAACCGTAGTCCTCAATAAAATGCTTATTATAACTCCACAACGATTCTTCCGTAAAGTCATTTTTTTGTAGAGCTTCTACGGCATCCTTTCCAGCAATGGTAGCTGCAACTATCGCAGGGCCTATCCCACCTGCATCAAGAGGTTTAGGCATCCAAGCAGAGTCACCTACCAGCATATATCCGTTAGCAACCATACAATCATTTTGTCTTCTTACAGAGACTTGCCAGGTACCCCAACTGTTTCCTTGGTCACCTGCCTCTTCTGAGAGCTTGGGATTTACGATTACAGGATTGAGTTTCACGTATTTATCGATAAGTCCTCTTAAGTCAATTGGGATACCAGTTTCCTTCTTGCGTCGTTCAAAAGCTTTTTGTTGAACTCCTAGACCGATATTGACCTTGTTTTTTCCCTTAGGGAATACCCAGCCATACCCTCCCGGAGCCAACTCCTGATCCAAATGAATAATACAATATTCTGAGTCAAAATATGTCTTATCATCTATAGAATTATCAAAGTTAAAGATATACCTTCCAGTGGCTTCGATGTCATCTCTGTCTATCTTTTTTTGAATAAAAGACTTTATCGGAAGATTACTTCTAAGAATGGACGTAATCCCGGTGCAATCAATTACTAATTTTGCGGTCTTCTTAAATATAGTCTTATTTGACGTGTCTTCCCCCTCTACACCAATCACTTTATTATTTTCTGCCAATAACGATCGCAGAATTATGTTATCCTTTATTTCTATTCCTGCCTTTGTTGCATCTTTCCTTTGTTTCTGGGGCAGCATTTTTCTATTCAGAATATAGCCTTCACCATCAAACGAGACAGAAGTATTATGATCTGGAGAATAGGCTATTACCCCTTTTACGGGGTGCTCGATCTCCGGGTAGCCCCAATTTGTATTTATCCTTTTGGACATATAGTCCACAGTATTCTTCCCGACGGCGTCACCGCATATCCATCCAGTTATAGTTTTTTTTCCCAATATATTGGAGGCATTTCGATCAATAACAAGAATTTTGTAGGATTGTTTGGAATAATATGCTGCTGAAGTAGCCACAATCATACCAGCAAGGCCTCCTCCCGCTACAATAATATCATAATCTTTCTCCTTTATTGACACGCCTGATAGGCGTGAAATGTATAAACTCTATTTAAAGCTATTATACTGACCAGTTTATAGTCATAATTTGTTAGTGGATACACTCCTTTTCAATTTAGCACCATTCTGGATTCTGCACATTTGAGGTTCGTTCTAATATACATAATAGGACAAACCAGAGTCTAAGACAGATATGTAAAACTTGAAGGTAAGATATGATCATTGTTTCTATAATGTTGGCTTAAAGTATTAATTATCTGTGATAATTTGACGATATATTTTATAGGAGGTATTCCGTTTCCACACTATTCTTCGTCTACCAAGATCATCTTATTATTAAATTCTACAGCCAAACTCTTCTGCTTTAATGAAACACGGATAGCGTTTGCATATTCTATTATGGATTTCTCATCCATATGATTTGTATGAATTTCAGCTCTGACATATTTAATGGGTTCCAATTTTCCTTCAAAATAACCGTCAAATTCTATCAGACACATGCCACTATATTCTCTTGCCATATTACGAATGACTTCTAAATAGCCTTCTACTCTAGGCAGGTAAAATTTTACAGAATCTTCCAATACCTGAAGCTTGAAGCCATCAGGCTTATTACCAAGTGTATTCATTTTTGCTAATTAATGTGCCCATGCCAATTTATGGATATTGAAACATTAGTCATATCTGACTAGATAGATACAGCGATCAATTCGTTGATCTTGCGGTTCTTGCTCTCAATTTATTTAGCCAGGGCTACTCAACAAATAAATGTATACAACTATTGTTAATATCATATTATAAAAGGTAGATAAAGTTGCCAAGTAGGCGATCTGCTATGATATTATATATAACCATAGATATCAAATTTATTCTCTATGTCGAAGGGGAATACAGAGATTGAGAGTAAAACTGGTGAAAAGGAAGGCAAACCAACGGGTAGAGAACTTACTCCGCTTGAGGAGATAAGCGTCCGTTTCCATACGATTGTAGAACTCTTAGAAGAGAAGAATATCATAAGTAAGAATGAATATAACAGTAGACTAGCTATGCGCTTATTCGAAGTATCAAAAGCTACTGCTTTCAAGGAGATTGAAGAAGAGTTATAAACTGTAAATATATAACAAATCTTTGGGTTTACTAAACTGTTTTCTATTACAATCGTGTAAAGGTGCAACTAGGTTCCAGAAGAAAATAAATTAAATGAATGGAAGCTATTATATTTCCAGGGATTCGTTACTGGAATTCAATTTTTAGCCAAAGCTAGCGCCGGGAGAGGGATTTGAACCCCCG
>JAICSL010000141.1 GCA_025936955.1 Nitrososphaeraceae archaeon | reverse complement strand
ATGCAAGTAGACAACAATAATAATAAAAGAATACCAACTTCTGTAGAAATAGTGAATGCTCCTCCTTCACCTTCTCCTCCTTCTTCTGTGACAGATGAGAAATCATTTAAAGCAGAAGATGATGTTGTTTCTGCAGGTACAACAAAATTAAGTAAAGATGACCTGAAACTTCTTTTTCAAGGAAGAAATTTGGTTTTTTTATCAACATTGTCCAAAGACGGTTCTCCACATATTACTCCAGTATGGGCAGAGATGGTCAGGGAAGGAGATCATGATGATAATTTAATATTGATAAATACTTTTGAGAGCTCAGCTAAAAATAAGCATATAACAGACGATAAGAGGATAGCCCTATCCATTGTGGATCAAAATAATCCATTTAATATGGCGTCAATAAAGGGAAAGGTGATTGAGCAGACTACTGAAGGAGCAGACGAGCATTTGAAGAGGCTTGCCAAAAAATACCTCGGAATTGGAAAATACTACTATCGAAAACCAAACCATAAGCGAATTATCATAAAAATCAGACCAGAAAAGATAATGGGTCTTTCGATTCATCCTGCATTTTATTTTCTAGCCTATTCTCCATGGAATAGATAAAAATTGATTGTCAGTAATAAGAATATGCTAATAACTATAAGACTCATCCAGACTAAACGAGGAACAGTTGTTCAGGGGCGAATCTTCTGCTCATAGGTTATCAGTATTAGCAACTTGTTTGTAGTAAATTCGTCCTTACTAAGTATGGTAGTTCATATCTACTAAGATATAAGCCACTACTGTCCTTAAGTAACATCATTACCTAATGGATATTATATGGAAGTAGGAATTGATAGCTTCGCAGCTTGGGATAATGATGGCCTTGGGGTCAGTCCATCGGAACGTCTACGAAGATTGGTTGAACAAATTGAGTATGCAGATAAAATTGGATTGGATGTCTTTGGTATTGGCGAACATCATCGCATAGAGTTTCTCGATTCAGCTCCGGCTATCATTCTAGCTGCTGCAGCTGCAAGAACAAAACGCATACGTCTTACCAGTGCTGTAACGGTATTAAGTGCAGCAGACCCTGTGAGGGTGTTTCAAGAATTTGCAACCTTGGATCTTCTCTCGCAAGGCAGGGCTGAGATGGTTGTTGGCCGTGGGTCATTTGTCGAAGCATTTCCTCTTTTTGGATTACAGTTAGAGGACTATGACTCACTTTTTGAAGAGAAACTCGGTTTACTGTTAAAGGTTCGTGATAGTGAGCATGTATATTGGTCTGGCAAATATCGTCCTTCTCTCAATGGTCAAGGAGTATATCCAAGGCCCCTACAGAATCCATTGCCAATATGGATAGGAGTTGGTGGAACTCCAGAATCATTTGTCCGTGCTGGTTTGCTTGGATTACCTTTGATGGTCGCAATTATAGGCGGCGAAACGCACAGATTCCGGCCGCTTGTAGATCTTTACAGGGAGGCTGGAAGGCAAGCTGGCTATTCAGCTGATCAATTAAAAGTAGGCGTACATTCGCTAGGCTATGTTGCAGAGAGTACTCAAGAGGCTGCAGATGATTTCTATTCAGGATATGCACGTACCATGACAGAGATTGGGAAAGAGAGAGGATGGTCTAAGATGACACGTGCGAGATTTGAGGCGCAGCGAGGTCCTGAAGGAGCATTGCTTGTAGGCGATCCAGAGGAAGTGGCAGAGAAGATAGTTAAGCATAGCAAAGCGCTAGGCGGCATCTCTAGAATTACATTTATGATGAACCCAGCTTCATTACCCCACGAGAATTTGATGCGAGCTACTAAATTAATAGGCACTCGTGTTGCACCTGCACTTCGTGAAGCGGATGAAAAAGAGGTGAAGATAGTATGATGCAATATTGTGTTATGCCTAAAGCTATTAAGGAATAATTAATTAGGTACAGACATGACAACTAACTTCTGAGGGATTTCTTGTATTTATTCTACATCTAGCTCTGGTCACGAGTAACATGGATGGAGGTCAAATATGATGATTCATGATTCATGGATATTCAAAGCTAAAAAATAAGAATTAGACAAATGAGGAGGCAAAGCAAGCACTTGGTATGCCACCAAATCTATTCACACTCCAGCCATATTGTAATTCTTTGGTGATTTATTCTTGATTAGTGGCCAATTGTTCCTACAATTGCTCTGTTTTTTGCCATGTTTATGACAGCTAATGTAATACTTTTTCTAACGATCTATCAGATTTTTTTAATTTATCAAAAACAGCTATTATCTTACTATCGTCTGTGAGTGCTGTGCAAATTGGTAAGCCAGTATGACAAAAACCCACAATTGACGTAGGTTCACCCATTTCTTTTAATTTATCTAGTACGGCCTTTCCTGTTTCACCAGAAAAATCGCTTACGGTAATCCAGTTTAAAGGATATTGAACCTTAAAACCGTATTGATCATTTGTATATGTCGTAACCTCTTGTACTTTGATATTATTGACATTATTAATATTGATAAAACTACTTACAAGAATCACACTTAACAGAGTATATGCGACTCTAAGCGATTATAGCAAGTAGCCCCCGATCCTGTTTATGAAGATTGTTATCAAAGAAAGAATATCGAGTATAACTAAATAATGTATGTTCTTGGACAAATCTTTTTGTAAGTATAATGCAGTCAATGAGTTGTAAGTTAGAACTTTCTTTTTGGATTATTCCTCTAATAAGATTGTCAGTGAATACTGCTCTATCAGGCAATTTTGTTGCATGATTTAACTCTTTTTCATTACATAATGCCATTGTCTTTTTTCAGTTTTAGATAATGTAATATTATAATGATTATCTTACTGTTTTTTATGTATTATATGTTTCCTAAAAAGCAACTATTATGCCAATACTGATACTTCGCTAGAAGGATCTACTTATCTTAAGAATGTGCTAAAGTTTGATAAAATTAGAGTTATGATTATAGTTATATTTTCTGCTGACTGCAGGCTGACTTATTTACAATACCTTTCCTTTTTTTTATACTACCATCATATCAATAAATTTAATGAGTATCATATACGTATGCTAGTACTATGCTTTTTTGTATCATTTAGAATTAGTATTCGTGTCAATCTTAAATTATTCACTCTTTCCTTCATGAAAAATATAGCCTGTTCATTTTATTGACATACTGCAAAGGTGTTGTTTCATATAATGTATGTCCCCTCTTTGTTTGCAATCCTTGCAGGCCCAACTATCAGAGTGTCCTAATAACTTTATTTAGAATGATCTTTAAGTGATAGAATGAACCTGTAGTCAGTACATATTTATGTTGCGATAGCTATCGAATCTCCTCGAGAATTAGTTCTTCACTCTTATGCAATAAATGCGGAAGCAATGTAATTTACTTAAATACGGTAAAAGCCTGTTACCTGTTTGATATGAAAATTAAAACTGGACTAGCATTGATATTATTATATTTAATTTATTATGCAATTTTTTTGATTCGGTTCTTTTATTTCAAGATAAAAAGAAGAAAATTAATATCTAGAAAGCAAATTAGATAGTCTTGTAAATAAAATACTTCAGCTTCTGTATATCAATTCTGTATAATATATCATCACTTTATGATTTCAAAATAACTAATTAATTACTACTGCCATTGTATTTTTTTCTATCAGTTTCAAGATATCTTTTATAGATATATACGATCCTTTCTTGATCTTTTGACTGAATAGACTCGCTGCGTATCTTACGCAATTTCTTGATAGCCTGATCTGCACTCGCACCTTTCTTGATAAGATACGCAGCCAGTATAGTTCCTGTCCGTCCTTTGCCACCAGAACAATGTACTACAACTGGTCTTCCTCTGTCTATTTGCTGACTGATGTGATTGACTACATAATCTAATTCATCTAGTGAAGGAGCGCCATAGTCTTGTATGCTCAGATGAAAGTTATCGATTTCTGAATTATCGTTAATAAACCATTCTGCTGGCAAGGGTTTTTCTTTGATTGTAACTATGCTTCTGATACCTTGCTTAGCCAACCATTTAACTTCAGATAACGACATAGGTACTCCACTTCCAGCTAATTTTCTTTTAATAATCCAACTAAAATTAGTAGGTCTGCCCAGTATATGGCCATATATCCATCTATAAATATTGCTTATTTTTGCCATCGTTATTCCTAGTGGATGATATTAAATTCAGAGTTTATAATTGGAATACAGTTTACATTTTGCAAGCGTGTCTTCATAACTTGCAAGTAAATTTAATAAAAATAGTAAAGCTTCTGCCTAAGGTTCTTCTTCTCTGTTAGCACCTCTAACCTTAACGTTTTCACTTATTACCTGTTCACTTACTGTACGTGTTTCAGTCACTGGTTTTTTCTTTACAGATACTTCTTCTTTTACATAAGGTTCCTTTGTAACTTGTATTTCTTCTTTTCTTAATGGTACTTTGATTTCTTCTTTTGAGCTAACCGGTGTTTGTGCTGTTGTTGAACCACTTGGCGGTCTTCTTTCAATAGTTACTTCTTCATGTGTTACTGGTACTTCAACAGTCCTTGTTTTAGTCACAGGTTCCTTTGTAATGGTTGCTTCACCTTGCTGAGTTGATCTTTTAGAAACGTTTAATCTTTCCTCAGTTAATGATACTGGAGTTTCTCCTGTCTCCCCTACAGTTCTATCTTCTCTTCTAGACATTGAAGTTCGATCATCATATGTTGTCTTAGATTCTGGCGGAGAATCTCTTAGATATTTGCTCTTTATTTCATCTTCAGATAGTCTAAATCTTACAACATCTCCATCATAGCTGTCTGCTTGTTCTAAAGGTATATAGAATTTCTCTTTATTCAAAATGCCTCTTTGCACCAAAACATGATTGTTTTCTACTTCTTGTACCTCACCTAAATCTTCATCGTTTACTCCTCTTGCTTCCTTCTTTATAGTATCATTCCAATCTATATTTGTTTTAGAACTCATATCTACATCTAGATAAAATAGTATTTAATGATAGATAATCTGACAACATAATTAGAAAATCAATAGACATCAAAAAAGAAAATTTGAAGAGATAATCAGGAGTAGGATCAAACTTGGTTTAACACTTCTAATATATTATTAACAATGATATATAGATGGTAAAATGTCAAAGGCAAAGACGTCGTAAAATATATACAATTATTACAATTTATTTTAATAGACTATCCAAAAGCAAATTGGGAAGACAACAAATCTAATATGATTAGCGATACTAAATATTCTGGACAATTTTATTAGATTTATGACGTGATGTGGTATTATCATTTACCTAAGAATTATCAGATATTGGTGGTAATCCCTCATGTAAATACATATGTCTTGTATTATATTACATAAGGAAAAATTCTTTTAGCAAGCAACTTTTAATTT
>JAICSL010000364.1 GCA_025936955.1 Nitrososphaeraceae archaeon | reverse complement strand
TATGTCCTTGGACTAACAAACCGTCATTATCAATATCGCGGCTACGCAAATACTCAATTGCCTTAAGCATACGAGGAACCACAAATTCAGCGACTTTTGACGGATTTGTTATCCCAACCTTTGATAATAAAGCTGAAACATAATCTGCTGATTTCTCGGAAGCTACTACGGCTGATGATCCTCTAGCTGGCAATGATGAAGGATTCTTTGAATCCAAGGATCTAGCTAAAATCCAGGAGGTTGTAGAAATTATCAATGCAGTCGAATCAATATCAGGTTCTTGTCCGTATACTTCAGACATGCCAGCCTGGTATATTGTCGTAGGAAGCGCTCCACGGAACTCCTCCTGTTTCTTTAACCCTGCTACTTGTGCTGAAAACTTCATCTTTGGAGAACCTCTGCCGTAGACTAACTTTTCCTTATTGGGCGAGATTTGATGCGACCATATCTGATAAATGTGTTGCATGACGCCATCAACATTGCCTGAAAGAAACCAATCTTTGAGAATATAGGATGCATCCCTGCACCATATAGCTTGATATATTCCACCAGGATTTAGTCCTTGAAGAACATGCTCGTTTGTGTGCTGTATAAATGTCTTTGAATTAGACTCAAAGGTCTTCCATAAATTTGCAGAAGAATCAGACAATACACTGTCGTCATCTAACACCTTTATTTAAAGTCGCTTTTTCTAGTATAAATTTTTTACTAACATTTATTAGCTTTGTTTAATATAAAGGGATGAGGTAAAAATTTGTCTAAAGACGCATTATTGGAGTATCATAGCATTACCTGCAAGTTATGTGAAGCGCAATTCGAAAGTCTAGGAGATATGCAAAGGCATGTTTTAATAGAACATATGCAAAAGGGAGAAATACCTCTTGAGAAAGATGCTTGAAAAGTTATTGCACCTCAATTCCACATAAGCGGTTAAAATAGTTGCGGTGCCCTTACATATAAGATCATACTTATATTATTGATAATTTGGCCTTTGGAAATACAATATTACATATTTATTTCAAGTTTTTATGGAAGACGTAATCGGACTAGCTTCGGCCAATTCATAGCAAAATACGGAAGAGCCTACCGATACTAAAGTATGTGAATTACATCTCTAGCTACTCTATTACATATCATTCATAGAGGCTCCATCGTTCTCTCCCAAAATCATAGAAAACAATTTAATTATCTTTTGTTGATAATATATGATATAGATTTAGGTACAGTCTAAATATGACTCACAAGTGAATATTAGACTTCAGGAAAGGGGTAAGGATCATTTCTTCGAAATATAATGATTACAACTGAATACAATAGTGACAATTTTGATCTTCAGTCTAAATGGCTCATTGTTTAGCCATGTTCAATTAGACAAGCTATATCGTTAATTATCATATTAACAGCCAAAAAATAACAAGATATAATTCGTTAAATTTATCGAAGCCTATCTCAGATAGGGCTATTGTGTCCTTCTATATGCTATGGAGTGCTAACTATGATAGATTAATGTATGAACCAATCAAAGTCTAATATCAATCCATATAGTACTCCAATAATCTATAATAACAATACAGAAACGGCAAGATCAGATCAAAATCAAGCAAATGCCAGTAATAATGTTATTGATGATAGTATTAAGGATAAAAATGGCTATGATAAGGAAAAAGTTTTTGATATTGCCATAATTGGTGCAGGATTTGCAGGATTATCCGCTGCATTGTTGCTTGGAAGGTATCTTCGCCAGACCATAGTCTTTGATAGCGGGAAACCAAGGCCATCTAATATACACGGTTATCTAGGCTTCGAAAATGTACCCAGAGAAAGTCTAATTGAAAAAGCAAGGAAAGATTTGCTACAGTATAATTCTATAAAAATGATCGAAGGAAAAGTCCATAAGATAGAAAAAGTCGACAATGAAAATCATTTTTTATTAGTAGGGGAAATGAATGAAACTAAGATAGAAGGAGACAACAATAAAATAGAATTTAAATCAAAATCAAGATACTTAATTATTGCAACTGGTGTGGACCACATCAAGCCCAGACTAAAGAATTTTGAAAAATTTGATGGAAAAGGAGCATGGCATTGTCCACATT
>JAICSL010000350.1 GCA_025936955.1 Nitrososphaeraceae archaeon | reverse complement strand
GATATACCTTCGTGCAAGTAATAAAATTTATATCCGAAATTTTGATTTAATAATATTCGATTGAGATCAATGATAATGATGATGAGACAAGATGATCCTCATAAATGTACTGCGCTAAAATTAGTAAGATTTGGACTTGCTCAATCTATCAAATTTATTCCTAGAAGGTCTTTGGTTCTAAATCCATTTTCAGACATACGACTAGTTAAGAGAGATATGTTACTCTCAGAGTCCGTTTGTGTCATTGATTGTTCATGGGAAGAGGCTATTAAGGTATGGAATCAGAAAGATACAAGAATTCATGGCATCGATAGAAGTCTTCCTGCTCTCCTCGCTGCAAATCCAATAAACTATGCAAAACTTGGCAAGTTATCAACAGCTGAAGCTTTGGCTGGTTCACATTATATTTTGGGCAACGTTGAAATGGCAAGGAACATAACTAACACATTTAAATGGGGTCATACTTTTCTAGAGCTAAACCTTAACCTTCTTGACGATTATGCAAAGGCAGACAGCTCCGAGAAAGTAATGGAGATAGAGAAAGAATATTTTCCACAGCTAGCTTAAATATCATAAATTCGTTATGCCTCTGTGTGAGCTAGTGTGCGGGTGACTCGAAAGAGAGGAAACTTCTCCCTCAATGCAGAGACTCGAATTAGCGATAATTAGTCAGAGATGACTGGCGACGGAACAGAAAAGACATCCAGTATAATACTTTCAATGATGGCAAATAGCCTGAGCCTTTCGATGCTGGAATGAAACATGCCGACCCGAGTGGAGCAAGGCCAAAAAGAGCTTAAAGCATCTGCACTGGCTCAGGTTGGCCGCTCAGCGGAATCCCGCTTAAAACGAAAGGAGAGTTATTGCTAGCACACATACATTTAAACTCAATAAAAGATGTTTCTAATTCTAGTAATGTATTATCAAGATAATTTAATTATTGAATCTTATCTCATGAGTACATAGGATCAGATATAAAAAAATGCTTTTTTATCTAAGTTTCGAAATGGGCTTTGTTGATCTATGATGATGATTTACAGGTTTCAGGTTTACTGCATTTTGATTTATCTAATGCTTTCGAGAACTTAATATAAAAATGTATGTTCTAATTAGCTACATGAAAGCTCTTATTTTTCCCAACTCAAATGAATCTTCTGCATATGCAAAGCGATATGGTTACCATGATTGGATAATAAGTAGATTCCTTCAATTTATTCCTGATCTGGGATACTTGCTTGAGAAATTGGATGAGGAACCTCAAAAATACATTAGGGTAAATACTCTCAAGATAAGCATATCTGAACTCAAAGCAACCCTCCAAGAGAAAGGATTTGAGCTGGCAGATACTCTTTTGCCTGAAGTTTTTGCTATCAAGAAGGCTACCTTTCCTATTGGCGCCACTATAGAATATCTATTGGGATATTATTACATACAAGATATTAGCTCATGCTTTGCTGTAGAAGCTTTAGATTTAAAAGAAAACCACTCTGTTTTGGACATGGCTGCATCTCCTGGTGGAAAAACAACCTTAATCGCTCAAAAGATGAAAAATACCGGTTGTGTTGTCGCTTTAGAATCAAGTTTTAAGAGAATAAGATCAATATCATTTAATCTTGCTCGTTGTGGCATAACAAATGCATGCGTATACAATATGGATGGTCAGCATGCAGTAAAACTAAATATGAAGTTCGACAGAGTATTACTTGATGCACCGTGCAGTTGCGAGGGTGTAATTGGAAAGGATAAGACTAGAAAAACAAGCCACAAACCTGAAGACATAGAATTCTGTGGAACCAACCAGTTAAGATTGATAGAATCTGCATTGAACGTAGTTAAACATGACGGATTGTTGATCTATTCCACATGTTCATTCGCCCCGGAGGAAAATGAACTTATTGTTAATTCAATGTTAGAGAAATTCGATGTTGAAATAGAACCACTACAATATGGAAGCGAAGGTTTGATAAAATTTGGACAATATAGATTTCATCCAAGTCTAAGGAATTCACGACGATTATATCCACATATTCATAATACTACTGGATTTTATATAGCAAGGTTGAGAGTTAGATGATTAGTATTGTATAGAAGACCCACAAGAGAGGAAATTACAATTGTAAAAAGAGCATTTAATAAATGGGGTATTTTTTCTTTTTTCAGGGATAAACCATTACTCATAAATGAGAGAAAAACAGACAACCAAAAGGAGATTTATCTGTTAAGTTC
>JAICSL010000242.1 GCA_025936955.1 Nitrososphaeraceae archaeon | reverse complement strand
CTAGTTTTTCAATACCACTGGTTAAAAACAGATGTTTGTTATTAAATTCTTCAAAAGCAGTTTTGAATTCTATTTGCGGTGTTGGTAATAAAGGCGATGAAAGTTGTTGGTCTCGCTGTGGTCTAGGCTTTTCTATTTCCACATATATAATTTAGGGTACCGTACAGTACCTAATAAAGTATTACAACATATCAGAAATATGTAATAGGCTGAAGTCAACAGAAGTCGCAGATTTATGATCTATAGCTATGAAATAAGACAGAATACAATATTACTTTTCTAATACTTAATTTCAAAATACTTATGCGATAGATTGTCGATTTGGTAGTTGTAAATTGTGAAATTCTATATAGGCTGCTCTGGATGGAGTTATTCAGCTTGGCAGGGCCCCATTCTATCCATCAAACGTTGACAATTCTAGATGGTTAGAGTATTATTCTCACGTGTTTGACTATATAGAGATTGATTCTAAAAATTTGAAGTTACTAAAATGATAAAGAATCGTTGTTTGTCAATGATCCCGATTTGCCAATATCTTAAGCTTTTGCTTCATATACTATATTAAATGGTGTCTGAGTTGCACGCTTAAAATGCTTAAACCCACCAGCCTTGACTACTTTAGATATACCTGGTTCTCCTGCTTGTGCTCCTAGTGCAGGACCATTTTGGCTTAATGATGCTGGAACACACACCATGGTGGAAGCAGCATAAAATAGGCGTCCAATAGGGTTTAAGTTGTCTTTTAGATTATCATTTGCAAACGGCTCTACTATCATGACTACACCATCAGGTTTTTTGAGTGTTTGAAGTGCATGAGCAGCTGCTCCTTGTGGGTCTTCCATGTCATGTAAGCAATCAAAGAATGCTATTAGTTCATACCCTCCTTCTGCATCTTTTTTAGGAGTTGGATAATTAGTAGAAGATGCTACTTCAAATTGTATCCTATCTTCACCTAATCCCTCTTCTTTTGCTTTACTTCTAGCATACTCTATTGATGCTGGATGATTGTCAAATCCATAGAATTTTGAATTGGGATAGGCCTTTGTCATAAGTATTGTAGATGTCCCATAACCACATCCTATATCAGCAACTTTTACATCACCACCTTCCTTCAATTTCTGTTCGACCTTGCCATTGTTAAGAGAAGGAATCCACGAGCTAACAAGATTAGCATTATATGCTGGTCTGAAGAAGCGTTCTGTCCCCTGATATAGATCTTTATCATGTTCTCCCCAAGCAATACCCTTACCAGTTTTGAATACTTCCAAAAATTTTGGCTCATCTCTAAAGAGAGACATCATAACTTGGAATCCACCTGCTACATATGCAGGGCTATTTTCATTAACTAATGCCTGAACATGTTCAACAGGAAGAGTGTATCTTTGGGAATTAGAATCATAGGTCAAGTATCCGCCTGCAGCTTGATTTGCAAGCCATTCTCTTATGTAGCGTTCAAAAGTTCCAGTTCTATTGGCAAGCTCCTCTGATGTAATTGGTTTTCCAAAATCAGACATTGCTTTGTAGAGCCCAAGCTTATCTCCAATGTACACTAAGATAGCGCTTGCGGCTCCTCCAAAATCAGTCAGTACCTTTCCCATAAACTGCTGTAGCTTTTCATTATCAATTGTTGTTTGTGGTGATGATGGAGTCGAAGTTGATGATTCCATATGATGTGCTTATGGATGTATCCAACTTTATAAATATAATTTGCGCTCACGTTCAAATAGCGTTACATAATATCATTTACGAAAAGCATTCATAATTATAACTACAAGCTGATATTGTAATAATTGTTCTGTCAAATATGATAGAAGATACCTCTTAAATAGTTAAACAAAGGCTATACTTTATGGCAATTTTGGCTATATTTACCGGAAATATCACAAAACAGATGTACGAATCATTGCGAAAAGAAGTAGATTGGGAACACAAACATCCGCCTGGAGGAATGTTTCATGCTGCTGGATTTGATGATTCTGGTAATAATATTCGTGTAACAGATATCTGGGAGTCAAAAGAGGATCTAAATAAGTTTGTAAATGAAAGATTGATGCCCGTTATGCAACAACATAAAATGCCTCCACCACAAATGGAAATATTTCAAATCCATAATGTTAATGCATTTCCGGGTATTGAGAAGTATAGCATAAAATAAATAAATAAATAAATAAATAGCAATATCAGAAATTACATATTCTTCTTTTTTTAAAGTGTTCTCTGCTGTAGTAAAGACTAAACTTCTTAACTTCCTTTTTTCATCAACTGTTTTTGACCATCTAAACTATGATCCTGCCTAGATAGTTCCATCTAAAAAGATGTATTATGGAAAAGGTATCTCTAGCTTTATTCCATCTATGACCTTTTTTGTAGTTGAATCAGAATCAGAACAATTACTATGTTGGCTGTTACAAATATTATCATTATTATCATCGTTTTGTTGATTTGCGTTATTGTTATCATGTGTCTTTGTGTTTATTGTAGTATCTTGATGACTATTTGTATCAGAGTTTATTGTAATTGTATTTATCTGTAAAGACATCGCTTCTTGTAATGGCAAAATGGCCGATACTGCAGTTATAACTGATGCTATAATAAATATAATAGCAGTCATCGTTAAAACTGTGTACTTCATATCTTTCTATAAAATTATTATCTCATTACATATATTTGGAATTAGAAAATCAATACTGTTATTTAATTACTATATCAATGTAGTACAGCAATAATCTATATACATTCTTTATAATAGTCAGATAAAAGTGGGAATATGCATTTTGAATTTTAATAAGCAAGTAAATACAAATTCAAAAAATAATTAGCATAGTTGCCACGACATTGATGATATCGAATATGGATCTTTGGTTAATTATATCGAGATCCTTGTTATATTGTGACGTTCCAAGATGATCTAACGGGAATTTTATGGCATTCTGAAAATAAAATAAACGAATTCTTTATTCCTAGTCAGACTCTTTTTATTGGTTGAGGAAACATGAAATTGTTCTCAAGTTAGATGCTTCAAATAAGGTAATGATATATCATACTAGTATATTGCCAACAGCTTATGTACTAGTTCTATGTGATTATGGTACCCCTGAATCTGAAATCATGGATCAGCTGAGCAAATTGCCTTGTGTAACAGAAGTTAATAGACTAGGTGGTCCATATGATATTATTGTAAAGTTATCTGATGATAGCATGGACTCGATAAGGGAATCTATAGGAAAACATATGACCAGAATCCATGGAATACAGTCTACAATAACTTTGATGGCAGAGTGATTGTAGTCCAAGAAAATTGAGTGAAAATAAGAACATTTTTGTATAGTATATCCGAATAATATGTTATGTAATCAGTATACTTGACTATAAGAATAAAAAATGGTATAAAAAACTAACCAAAATGGT
>JAICSL010000107.1 GCA_025936955.1 Nitrososphaeraceae archaeon | reverse complement strand
GTATATTATTATTGCTAACTATGTATAAACTAGTCCAAAATCTTTCAATATCGTTTTTGCTTTCAACTATCGGAGTGGTCTTTATACCAATGAACTTACAATCTAGTTTTGGTCTTCAACCGGGGAATGAACAAGTATTCTGTGAACCGGGGCAAATTGCAGGACCATTTGGTACTTGCCAAGATCCAACCTGCCTGACAGGTCAAATACTTAGCGAACACTATTGTGTTTATCCGCCATGTCCTCACGGTATGCATTATGACATTGATCTTCATTCATGTATTAGCAATAAACCTCCCAGTCCTCCTCCTATATGCCCTGATGGATCTATTGGCGAAAGAACAGGTCCTGGAGGTATAGCCATAAAATGTCCTTTGCCTCTACCAAACAACAACAACTCTACATCCGGTCCCAGTAACAATGTAGCATGCAAGCCACATGGCAGTAATGGCCTATTAGGTTGTCCTGTTGCTAACAAACAATAAAATCTATATAAACATATTCGAAAAACAACAACACGGTTTGATAATGAGCAAAGGATAAAAGAATAACAATGTAAAAATAAAATATTTTTTCTTAAACATGCCAAAAAAATTATTTTTGAAAATATTTACATTATTATTAGATCTTTTGCGTGATTATAAGCTATCCATACTATTCCACAGATTTTATACACTACATCTAACAAACATGTCCTACAAAAGGTTATAGGGGTTAACTCACAAAAACACCAAAAGCATAACCTCAGGGAAACAGCCAACACCTCCTCTCCATATTTACGCAAAAGTCACAGCTGCCGTTGACGAGATAGAGAAACGCCATAGCACTACCATAACGTGCAATAGGAGGCGTGTGCTAGAGTGCGTATCTCTGCTTATCTTCTAATACCAACCTGCTACTAACTCTGCTATATGCATGGGCTTGAGTGATATATCTCTCTAGTGTTGAGAAGATGACATATAGGCTGTGCAAGGTGTATTTGAACTTGACAACCGACGCGTGGTATGAAGATGCCATACTATGAATCAAAATAAAAGATTGTCCTCGACATCGTCGGTATGGTACGCCGAGCGAACTAGCATCACATTATAACTTCCCAGATGGCGAACGGAATGGTCTTGCTATATAAATACCGTAGTTAGGAGGAGGATATTTTGTGGACGATCTTGAAGAGTTCTGTAGACTGGCCAATACCTTGAATCTGCCAATATAACAGTCATCAGTATGGATGGAACACTAACTGATAGCAAGAAGAATGGTGAAGAAGGGAAGGTTAATGCTGGATATAGAAACTGTAGCTGGAATCTGTCTTAAGTATAAGATCGTCGTTATTTTGCATAATTTAGCGAGCACTAGGATGGATTGAAATCCGTAGTGCAGTTATTAATGATAAGGAAAGCGATTCAAGGGTATTATCGGTGATCTGGGGCTTTGCTGAAGACTACAAACCTAGTTGGACGGGCCAGGCTATACAACAAGTTAATGAAGCTTTAATAGTGGAAGCAAATATTGGTGTTACCTATGTATTGCGTCTAGAGACGATTGGTCAAGTGATGGAATTAGATACATCATACACATTCTGATTTTCCCACCTCAGGCCCTACATGTCCTAGCCGTCGGGGGCATCATAATCAAGATTTATAATATATACAAGAGATACAAAACTATAATGAATTAACCTATATTAACTATATATGTCATCGTATTTAAATGGATAGAACCTTTGTATAAGATCAAGATCGAAAAGGAATGACTGTTTGATTTTTCTTTTTTGATAATCGTTGTATCTCATGTTTAGCATATCTTTTTCTTATGCTTTGTTGCATGATTCCAATAATTCATGATTTTACTATATGTTTTGTCTAAATTGATATCATCTTGTTATACAATGATGCTTTTAACATCATTTCCTGTATCATATTCTTTAACCTAACAGAATAAACATATTCACCAAATATTCGCTTTATACAAGAAAATACGGTTTCTACAATCCATCTTTGCCCATAGCTTTCGCTATCCTTACATCCTTGCAAATCATTTTTTTGGAATATGACAGACAGATTTCTAAGGATGTGTCCTGTTTTCAGTTTAACCTTTGCATTCTTTCTTACTTTAATGCATGGCATATCCATTGTCTGCTAAACATCTAAAAACATCATTACCATCATAGGCGCCATAAGCAAATACTTTGCCGACTACTATTGCTGTTGTCGTCGTACTATTTGATTTTATGATATCTCCGGCCAATTCTGGTAACGCCTTACTATCGTGAACATGCTCATCAGTAACCTTCATCATCGAAAGAATTTTCTTGGTCCTCACATTAACTGCTACATGTATTTTTAAATATCCTTTCTTTCTTATTTTCCATTTATCTTGCATCCATTGACCTCTGTTTGTAATCTTGATACCTGTACTGTCTATCGCAATGACGATGTATTCGTCTTTGAATTCCTTGTTTTTGTTATCTTCTTTTATCTTGATATCTAGCCTGTTTATCCTTCTGTTTATAGTAGTGAAATCGGGAATGGAAGGTACTTTTCCTTTAGCATGTCCTTGTGCAACACCTTCTTTGGTTTGCCTGTAAGGTAGATGAAAGTACACTTTAGCATATCCAAGCAAGAGAAGAAAGGTATTGGGATAATGAAACGGTTCTCTATCCCACCTTGTCTTTGTTCATCTCTTTTAATTCAGTATCCCAGTTGTCAATAACGTCAAATCCTAGCAGTATTTCACCGCGTCTAACTAGAGATTGGTTATAGGTGGACCATTTCATGGAGTTTATTTGAGAATGTTAGCTAAATGTTTTTGGAAAGGAGGAATCATGCAACAAAACAGTATCAAAAGGTCTATCCATAATTAAAACGTTAAAATGCTTGAATGGTAATATCTGATATATACGTAATAAGCTTGGAGAATGAAGGATATTTTGGTTTGAAGCAAGACATGATGCTCAATCCGGTGTTATCAAATCTCCTCTCCATTATTATCTTCAGAGAATACAAGTTTATTGACAATAAAGTCTATTAAATAACTGCTTTATAATTTTCTAGTACAAATTCGCAAATAACAAGTCTTGTCTATATGGATTGTTCACTTCACTTAATCCTTTGAAACACTGTCGTCTTTTTCAGAATCCATTCTTTCTTTAGCATTCTTTAGCATCTCTTCTGCTGTTACAAATGGTGACTTTTTTCCTTTCATCTCAACATCAATAATATCTGAAACCGTATCTTTCAGACTATTCTTTTCAGTAGTGCTATGATGACCTTCAACTCTAGTGCATTCTCCAAGATCTGGAAGACCTTTTGGATAAATCTGAAAAATGGTACCAATATACTTTATTTGCAGTTGTCCATATGCAATAGTCCAGCTTAATTGATCTAATTCATTAGTAGGAATATCTTTGTTATAATCAAACTGAGTTATGTGCCATTCAGGAATTGGTGGAACAACATTTAATCTATTTTTTGCTGCCGATTGCAGAACATTCAAGGCCTGGCCACAACAGCCAATGAATTCTATCAGGTCTGATGAAGTATGAAGCCTGAAAGGATCAAGGGTACATTTAAAAGAGATATTGGTTGTTCTTGTAGGCGAAACGGTAATGCTGCATTCCCTCATTAATTTAAGTTTAAAGGTTGTTACCTTCTGCTTATTACGCATACTTGGAATGCTCCATCCTAGCGATTCATAGTCATCATTGTAGCAAAGATTTGTCTAGGTGTATGTTATGGTATGTGTATTTTCTATTTGATAGCAATCGAAGTAATTGTAGAGTTATATCTTTATCAGCAGGTACATCTCTATACTTGTCCTTCTCATTAGATCTTTTATCTATTATATGCTTGTAATTTGATAAATAGTATTGTTTCTGTTTACCATCTCTAGATTTACCTGGTATGAGAAATCCATTTCTTCTGGCATCTTGTAATACCTTTTCTGCATTGTGTTTTCTAAATCCTATCTTTTCTAGATATCTTACAGTTATGCCCACACCTTCTAGGATATGAAGAGAAGCAGCAAGAAGCAGAATGTGTCTTGCTTGTGGCGGAAGTTTTCTTCTTTGAAGACGACGTAGAATCCTAGCCTCCAAATCTCTGACCCGCATTTCAGGATTATCAGTGTCTTTAATTAGATCATTGACACTACTATCACTGTCATAGACAGCAGTAGTATTGCTATCAAGAGAGGTTTTAGAAATGGTATCCTTGATGTTATTTTTATTATCAAATTCGATATTACTAACCCCCTCGACCTTTTCTGTTACGAATTCTTGTCTGCCTTCTAATAGTTCGGTAGATTTGGCAGTGGTATCGTTGGCTTGATTCTCTTTTATTGGTTTTAATATCTTATTTTCAGAAGGTAATGGTTTCGAATCCTCGTCATATTGGTTATTTTCATTTTCGTCATCAGTAAAATTTGTATCGGAAGAAATAATATTCAAATTTTAATTATCCTTCGTACATAGTAGCAGTAAAGATTCTGCTACATTTTTCTGCTACATGAGACATGAGAATATTGTCACTAATGAAGACTGTGCTGTAATTACTCATCTTTACATTAACCTGTATTTTTAAACCGTCTTTTCTATTGTCAATCAACTACCAAATCCGGTTCTATCAAATTATCTTCTTCCAGTGCTTGCTTATAGTAGGAACAAATCCATCCAGATTTTCTTATGAATGGTACTTTAAGATATTGTATTTGTACATCTTTATCATCATTATTATTAGAAATAGTGTTATATGTCAATTTGGATTCATCCTGTTGCTACTGCTGCGGTCCATCCTTCCAAAATTTTTAGAAATGACTTTTCCTGTCTTTATGACTATTTTGCCGTTGAACCATACTTTTCCATCGCTACCACTATTTCGAAATAGTAAATCCATATGATTTTGTAATTCATTACAATGCATAGGAAATTCAAAAAGTAGTATACTTTTATCCATCTCATCGTCATGTATTCTATAAGGTTCCTCAGTAGCTACCGTCTTATCTGCAGTACTAAATTGGCTTGACTTTTCAACAATCTCTTTTAGTTCACGATTCTCATCACCTAGCTCTTTACAACTTGAACATTCTTCTATGTCAAGCTTGATTTTCTTTTTTACTTGCTGTTCCTGTTCCTTTTCTTGTTGATAGGATGATGGTAAAGTTTTGTATGTTCTAGTAGATGGATCGGTAGTTATAGACGGCTCTTCATCTTCTCCCACGTCATCCTCTTGAATAGATGATCTGCCATTAAAATCGACTATGACAACCTCTTTCTCTTCTTCAACCTCTTCTTCATTTAGCTCTGATAGTGGCGCTAACTCGGTTTCTTTTTTAACCTTATTCTTTTTTTGCTTTTTTGCATTTTCAATCCTATGTTTTTGTTTATATTTTTCAGGAAGACATTGACGGATAAAACGATCGTTTACTACATCCTCCAGTTGGTCGACAATTATCTGGCATATTGTATCTATTTGTATAATCTTATCTTCAAGTTTTTTAGCAAGTTCAACAACAATATCTTTTTTGCTTTTTTGCTGCTTCGTGTTTTAAAGTATCAAGTTTGTCTTTTTCTTCTTGATTAACACTATCCAGCTTGACTTTGGCTTCAGCAAAAAGAGAAGAAACATGTTCAGCAGAAGATTCTTTAATGGCTGTCAATGTTCTTGATCCTCTCCTCATCTTTGCCTATTTCTTTATCTAAGATGGATTCAACCAAATTGTTGTCTTGCAAGTACTTAAAGCAAGAACTGCATACCCAACATAGTGGTTTCAAATAGTGTATCTTTAACTTATACTTGGCATCATTGTTACAATTTAATCCATCACATGAAATTTTATATTCTGTTGTTTTGTATTTTGTATTGCTACTAGAGACACCTATGTTGTTAACCAAAATTAATAACTTCCTCTAATAGCTGTACCTGTTGGCAACCCGCTAAGACTGTCAACAGGTATGTTTTTACCTGTAAAAGCATTAGAATATTTTTTATGGTTGTATATCTTGTCTTTATTTAGTCTAATTTTTCTTAAATCTATTCCGTGCTGAGGCGTCCTATTAAAAATGCATTTTATTTTGACAAATATCAGTTCATTAATACCATCTAGAAAATATGGCTCTATTGATTTGTTTTTTCTAGTAGTCATTATCAAAAACAAATAGAATATGCCTCTTTAAATTGTATAGATCATCATCTATCAAATCACTAAATCGGGCTTTTTTGCTGGTTTAGTTAAGTATATCTTATTAATAGATGTATATAAATGTATTCATTTACTTATGCCAAATAAAGCTTGAATTAAACAATGATCAATTTAAAGGTTTATTCATTTAACTTCAGCAAAGTTAATATTGAAATAAGACTTT
>JAICSL010000393.1 GCA_025936955.1 Nitrososphaeraceae archaeon | reverse complement strand
TATACTTTCATTTGCCTTATCGACAAACTGAAGGCGTAGTACGAGAACATGCTTCCAATACATTACCCTCTATTCCTAATTATTATAGTAACATTAGCAGAAGAATAAATAGATTAGATATCAAGATTTCCTTAGATGGTGCTGACAAATCTAATTTACATGATGATAATTTCGTAATTGCAATTGATTCTACTGGTATTAAAGTTACAAACAGAGGAGAATGGATCAGACATAAATGGAAAGTAAAAAGAGGTTATCTCAAAATACACATAGCAGTTGATATCAAAAGGAAGAGAATCCTATCATTAGATGTCACTAGTGAACAAGTACATGATTCTAAAGTATTACCTGTATTGATAGAGGATATAACAATAAAGCAGAATAAAATAGTAGACTCTATTATTGCAGATGGTTCCTATGACAATAACAAAAATTTTCAGTTTTTATCATTTAAAGGAATCAAACCAGCAATAAAGGTAAGAAAGAATTCCAGATGTAGGAAGACCAATCATTACCTTAGAAATAAGACGGTGAAGATGCAGAAAAATAATTTACAACAATGGAAGGTTAGTGTGAACTATGGACAAAGATGGATTGTAGAAACTGTCTTCTCATGTATCAAAAGGATTTTTGGAGAATATGTTACTGCTATTAAATTCAAGAATATGATAAAAGAAATAATGCTAAAAGCATCTTTGTACAACTTGTTTCAAAGCATAACTATCAGATAAGTAAAAGAGAATAAAGATAGATTGTTTAAACGAGTTATGCAACAAAGCAGCTGTTGGTTATCTTTTATTTTTGACTTAAGGGTTTCACTTAGTCCAAGTATGGGTTGTATAGGAGTACGTAATCCATGTGCTGCTATATTGACAAATTCATTTTGAATATTATCATGAACTCTTAGCTGTTCATTTGCTGATTCTAATTTTTTATTGGCTAATACAAGTCGCTTGTTGGACTCACCTAATTCTTTTGTCCTTCTTTTTACCTCTTTATCTAAGCTGCTATTCCATTTAATAAGAAAGACAATTAGGATTACAACTGCAGTAGTTATGCCTGCAAGTAATGAAAATGTCTGTAATCTTTGCACAGAAATGATATCATTGATCTGCGAATAAATCGTTGAAGTAGGTGTTATTACAAAAACAAAATACATTGGTTTTCCTGCAACAAAAATAGGACTTCCTGTATTTAGTCTTTCACCATTCTTAAATTCGTAAATATCAAAATCTTGTTTTCCTGTTAGTACTGTTCGTACTAGGTTATTTAGAATCATGTTGTGTCCTGTAACTTCCTGTGTATGGCTACCAAAGAAGGATGTCCCAATAAATGATTTAATTGGATGAATTAATTGAAAAAAGCTTCTATCCAAAACTGCTAGATACTGTGATTTTATATTATAGATATTTCCATAATGCTCAAAAAAAGGTATTGTGGGTAATGAAGTGCCCACTAACCCTAAATATTGCCCTGTGAGCTTGTTTACAATTGGATAAGTTATAGCTATTCTGTATTTACCGTCCGCTCCTTCATAGCCATTAGAAAATACTGGCATAAGCGTATCTTTTGTTTGCTTTACCCATTCCCTATAGGAGAAGTTGACACCTACCAATGAT
>JAICSL010000336.1 GCA_025936955.1 Nitrososphaeraceae archaeon | reverse complement strand
CGGAGGTACTTATGCCCGGTCCATATTATCCTCCTTATGCCTCGTATGTGAAATTTTATGGAGGAAAGCCTATCGAATTTAAATTATATAAAGATGGCCGTCCGGATCTAGAAGATCTGATATCAAAAATTACCTTAAAATCACGTGCAATATGCATTATTAATCCAAATAACCCAACTGGGGAAGTTTTTGACCGGAAAAGTCTACAAGATATAATTGATATTGCAACTGAATATAATCTGTATGTAATCTGTGATGAAATTTATGATAAAATTGTTTTCGACGATCAATTAACTGGTATTGGTAGAGTAGCCAAAGACGCACCAGTGATTTTGCTTAATGGTTTTTCAAAGACATATTTAATGACTGGCTGGCGATGTGGTTATATTTGTATGAATAGTAATTCTAAAAAACTAGATGAATTAAGAAAGAATATTGTAAAGCTTGCTCGAGTACGGATTTCCACAAATTTACCAGTTCAGATAGCCGCAATACAAGCCTTGCGTGGACCACAAGATCATATTCAGGAAATGGTAAGAAAGTTGCATAGACGAAGAGATTATGTGATTAAGCGTCTAAATGCGATTAATGGAATTTCCTGTAATACTCCACGAGGTGCTTTCTATGTCTTCCCGCAGATTGTCTTGAACACTCGCTGGAAGGATGATCTACAATTTGTTTTAGATCTCCTAAATAATACAGGAGTATTAACAGTACATGGATCTGGATTCGGTACTGCATTTGGCGCAGGTCACTTCAGAATAGTGTATCTTCCATCAGAAGATGTACTTGAGCAGGCAATGGACAAACTTGAAGATTTTATCCATAAACGTTGAGCAAATGATTAAAAGTGGTTTCAACCTAATTATTAATAATTGTCATCTGTTCCAAAGACACCATCATGGCAGAAGCGTGATGCAGGTCTAACGGCTAGAATGATTCTCAGTTTCTTTATTCTGGGTTTACTATATCTTATATTTCTTAGTATACTTGCTTATGTTGGGCTAGGTGCTATTCCTATTGCTATAATTGCATCTATTATGATTATAACGCAGTGGTATTTTTCAGATAAGATAGTTTTATGGAGTTCTGGAGCAAAGGTGGTGACCAGGGATCAGTTTCCAAAATTGCATGATATTGTGGAGAGAATTGTTGCAAGAAATGGGCTCCCAAAACCAAGGATAGCTGTAATGAATGCAAACATGCCTAATGCCTTTGCGACAGGCAAAACACCTAAGAGCTCTGTTGTAGCCGTCACGACCAATTTGATGGATATATTGGATACAGAAGAGTTGGAAGGTGTAATTGCTCATGAATTGACTCATATTAGAAACCGAGATGTACTTGTTCTAACACTTGCCAGTCTGTTCTCTACTATTGCCTGGTATGTTATGCAAAGCGGATTTTATGGCGGTGGAATGGGATATGGGTATGGTAGAGACGATCGTAATAATGGCGTCGGGGCTATGATACTTATAATAATTGCTGCACTGCTTACTTGGATTGTAAGTTTTCTAATTATAAGAGCAATCTCCAGATACAGAGAATTTGCTGCAGATAGAGGATCAGCACAGATGACTGGGAAACCTGTAAAATTAGCTAATGCATTAATGAAAATTAGTGGTACAATGCGGCAAATACCTACAAAAGACTTGCGACAAGTAGAAGGATTAAATGCATTTTTTATCATTCCCGCATTATCTGGTAGTATGATAGGAAATATTTTTTCTACACACCCACCTGTTGAAAAGAGGATACAGAAACTCATGGAGATGGAGGCTTCGATGAGTTGAGTTGAGTTTCTTTCGAAGCCTTCGAAAAAAAAATATCCCCAAGACAGATTCTGACGCAATATTTTCACTATCTTCTGCATATATTACATTAGAAACCAAACTGGGACTGAAAAGTACCGGTAGGTGCGCATTAAGTTTCAAAAGTACAAGCGGAATGTACTTTGCAGAAATGAAAGATGAGATACAACGATTTCTTGATATTAGCAAAACAGATTTTGAGCTAGCTTATAGAATAATTACTGATTCTTACGGATATCTGTGGATTGTACTCGAAGGTAAATCTATGGAAGGAATCTTGGCAGGGATATCTGCTGTAGGCGATACAATAGAAGAAAAAGGATTCTCAAGTCAGTTACTTGCTGCAGTATTTGAGTTCAATAATGGAAAAGATGTCCAATATTTAATCTACAGTTATAAACGTAACAAGTTTTATCCCTTTGTTAGAGCCGGTGAAAAAATGATAAATACTGAAGAAGATATGAAAATAATGGCAGCAATAATAGATGAGGTCCCCTTCGAAAAGGATATGACCTTTTGGTATCCTATGTG
>JAICSL010000174.1 GCA_025936955.1 Nitrososphaeraceae archaeon | reverse complement strand
TAATAAGCAAAGATAAACGGAGCTATGATGCAAATAAGAAACTGTACAATGATATATTGTAATAACACATTATGTTTTTTGCACGGATTCGACATCAATTTAATTGTATAATGATGACAATGTAGCTGATTAATTTAACAGAAAAAGAATATTCTGATCAAATATAAACAATAAGTTGTTGGGAATGCCTAACTGGTAGCATCAGGCTTTATGCTTTATAAGTACAAGTTTCTTTAGTGATTATTCTACAGAAATGGGTTTTGGATAATGTTGAGTATATGGCTCGGATATCCTTTTTCATAATAGATCTGCTTATATTTTCTTCTCTTCTATTTACATAGCTGTGTTAGATCAGAACTCTTTAGAATTCTTGTTCTCTATCAGATGCTTAATGGCTTTACAGAGTTTATCATGTTCATTACTTAGTGCTATCATTCAAATCTGTAGCTCACATTTATTTTGAATTTCATGACTGAATTAATAGTCTATAATATTGCAGATATATATCCAGAAATCTAAAATTTGATAATTTCGCGTACCGACGAAAACCTAAACATCCTCAAAATCGATTCAATTTTTTAGCTGCACCATTTAGTCCCCGCCAATTATGCCACGCATATCCTTTAATCCGTGGCATAGCAGGACCCAGATCTTTTGGATGAATATAGAATACAGCAAGGAATCCGGATTTGTTGAATTTCTAAATACATACCTTGAATAACTGGTATGCTTGTATGAACGTTTTAGAACACAGTATCATAGAAAACATTAGAATGCCAATAGACTTATATAATATTATATTATATAAATTAATTTGATATCAAATGATCTCTAGTTATAATAAACATCATGTTCTCAATTATGAAAATCATATTGGCCGTAAAATTGTTCTAGCTTCTAGAACTATTCAGGATGCGTTTGATTTGGAGTTGCGTGATAAAGTCGGCATGACTATGGCACAATGGAGAGTTATCAACGCCCTTACAACACAAAATGGAATTACTCAGAGAGAAATTGCTGACAGATTGGGTTTAGACTCGTCTTCTCTTATTCCCTTGATTGACAGACTAGAGGCAAAAGAATTAGTCGAAAGAAAGTCAGATCGTTCTGATAGAAGAATCAATAGATTATACCTTACAAAAAAAGCTGAAGCGCTACTGGATCCGATGCATGCATGTGTTCTTTCAATTAGAAAAATATTGACTAGAGATATTCATGGAGATCACTTGGAGATAACAGAAAAGGTCTTAGAGCGAATCAATGAGAACCTTGTATGTCATTATGGATTATATACTAAAGACAATAATATTGCTGTTGAATCTACACTAGCAGAAAATTCCACTTCAAGAAAGAGAATTCCGACCTCTTAAGGAACTGAAATAAACATGTGGAAGAAGAATAATGATGGTCGTCATGACCACGATAATCATGGTAATATAACTAATATTAGAAGTAGATATTTGAAATCACAAAAATCAGTTTCATTATCAAAAAACTCAGAAAAAATTTCTATTAGTGCCTGGAAAGTATTAGCAATTCTCAGTCTAATTGCAACAATGGTGACTTATGCTGAAACTATGCTAATACCAGCTATTCCGGATCTGATAAGCGATTTTCATATTTCTTATAATACATCATCTTGGCTAATGACTATGTACCTCTTAGCCGGCGCGGTTATGACTCCTATTGCAGGGAAGTTATCCGATATACACGGTAGGAAGAAAATTTTGCTGATAATAATGATTATCTATGTAATAGGAATTAGCATTGCAGCATCTTCAAACACGTTTTATATTATGCTAATTGCTAGAGCTTTTCAAGGAGTAGGAATGGGTATGTTTCCTATTGCTTATACAATGATAAGATCTCAATTTCCCAGGAATAAAATTTCAATAGGTCAAGGAATTATCACGTCTATGTATGCCAGCGGTTCAGTCATAGGGCTAGTGGTCGGCGGCAGCATAATTCAATATTATGGTTGGCATGCAACATTCCTTACTGTAATTCCTATCTCAATAGCGCTTCTGATTACTATCTGGAAATTTGTTAATATCAAAGATCATAGATATGATATTATTAATGATAACGATAATCATAGAAGTAGTAGTAGCAGTGATAGCAAAAATGACAGCAGCACATCTTTAATTAAAGATCACAAAATACAAGAAACACAAAGAAAAATGCAAAATAATATGGTAGGAAGAGATGACTTTTATGCAGACCTAGACAAGAATAAAACTAATAGTATTAAAGATAAAAAAATCAAAAGAGCTCCTTTAGATATAAAGGGTACGGTAACACTTGCAGTTGCCATAGTCTCCATTTTGCTTGTATTTACCTTCTTACAACCATCACAAGGACAAGATCCAGTTACATCATCATCGTCAGCATCCTTTCTTACTGAGAATACCACCATTTCTTTCGTAATAACATTCTCTTTTGCAATAGTTGGAATATCTTCATTCATTGGCTTTATACTAATAGAAAGAAGAGCATCATCACCACTGCTTGATCTTAGACTCATGGCAAATAAAACAATACTTTGTGGTAGCATGATTATGCTAATAATTGGAATGACTATGTTTTTAGTGATGCAGACCATACCAGTTCTTGCTAGGTCTCCTCATCCTGTGGGGTTTGGTGATAGTGTAATCGAAGCTACAAGGATTCAAATTCCATTTTCAATTATCTTACTGATATTCGGTCCTACATCAGGATTCATAGTCTCTAAAATGGGATCAAAAACTCCCATGATAGCGGGAACTATTATTACTACAATTGGATTCTTTGCCATCTATGCGTTACATTCAACTCAATTATTTGTGTCTATTGATTTGGCCATTGTAAGTATAGGCTTATCATTTGCTGCTGTAGGAGTCATGAATATAATAATACTAGCAACTCCAGCACAATCTATGGGAATCTCTACAGGAATGACCAGTTTGATTAGGATCATAGGAAGTGCAATTGGTCCTGCAATTGCCGGAATGTTTATGCAGTCACAACAACAAATATTGAAAATAAGTGGAACAACAGCAGGAGCGACCATAGCAACATTTCCTAGTGGCGGAGCATATAATCTGATATTTCTTACCGCTGCAATACTGTCATCTTCTTCTATAGGATTCGCGATTATGATAAGGAGAAATAAAACAGATAATAATGTTGCACTAACACCAAAAATGCAAGTTTCTGATAGTTAAAGGTAAGTTATTCAATGCTACTCTCTTAATTATAGAATCTGATAATGGAAGATTGCCTATTTGGATTCATCATACTGCTGCTCTATTGAGCTATTACGTTGCATTGTTGTTTGGCCATATCATAAATTTCAGCGCTAAAGAAATGTTTGACAATGAGTTCTGGAACCATAAATTCTCTTGTTTGTGTATCTGTTGATTCCATAATCTCATAACTAACGTTTTGGCATTACAAACAATCAAATAAAGTAGACATGGATTTTAATAGGTCTTCTTTTAACTAAAATACATAAATGTCAGATAGCTCTCCAACACCTGTTACCACCAATAATCAAAAAATAATAATATCCAAAATCTTGGTTGCAGTAGATGGATCTGAAGCATCAATGGATGCAGCAGATTATGCTATCTCCATATCTAAACAGTATAGCGCAGAACTTTATGCGTTGCATGTGATACACCCTGGTGACATTGATTTATTCGGAGCAACCGGAGAAACATCCTCAGCAGATTATCATAAAATACATGCAGACAAAGAAGCTCAAAAATATTTAGATAAAGTTAAACTCAAAGCAAATAAAGAAGATATTCACCTAATAACAGAAGTTATTGCTTCTACAAATACCCCTGGAGGTATAGCAGATTATGCGGAAGATAAAGAAATTGATTTGATCGTTATTGGAACAAGAGGAAAATCAGGTTTCAAGAAATTACTTGTTGGAAGTGTAGCATCTGGTGTTGTGTCTTATGCACATTGTCCTGTTATGGTAATAAAATAGTTAGTAAAAATTAAACACAAGTTAAAAATCATTATCTATTTATTATCACCATCTTACCTTCGTATTATACGAGCTGGCGCTTTAATTTGCAGATTATTATATCTTGATTCTTTCAACCAGCCCTGCATATTGGATCATATATTTATTAAAATCTAACCCAACGGTTCAAAAGAATGATTTCTAAAGCAGTAAATAAATAACCAATGGCTTAGCTTAAATAGGCCATATTTATTATTTCCACTAGCTTAAGGTAATGTAAATACTAAAATGAAAATAAAATATAAAATTTATAGTATTAATAATTTAAGAACTGTGTCTGTATTTTTTTCTATCGTTTTGATTGGGTCGATTTTTACAACGACTATGCTCATGTCTTTTTCAAGATTTGAGAATGCAAATGCCATAGTTGGACAACCACAGACGGCACCAACAGATTCCACTTCGACAACACCTGCGATTCCAACCTCCGGTGTAGACAAATTTGGTATAAAATTGCTCTATCCTACTAAACCAGGAGGAGAACAATGGTTTATGAATATGCAAAATCCAACTTCAGATCCAAGATTCAATCCTCAATTCAATATTGTCCAAAATGGAGATGGGTCTTGGAAGATGAGATCAAATAAGGTTAGAATGAATGTCTATACTTCAGCTGGGTATGACGAAAGCAAAATCGCAACCTTTGATGAAAGACAACTAG
>JAICSL010000051.1 GCA_025936955.1 Nitrososphaeraceae archaeon | reverse complement strand
ATTTTGATTAATCCTCTGGCCTCTTTTCAGGGTTCTTTTGCAATTCTCCTTCTGGCTTCTCTAAACCAAAAAACATTCTTTCATGTTTACGAAGAGCCTTGCGATGTTCTGGGAGAGACATATCGAGTCTCATCTCATTCATAACCATGACTGCGTACGTAGTCCATTCTCTCCAACAATCAGGACAAGAAGGATATTTTTCAGCAGCGGCATCATCAATCGACTTCTCGTCGAATGTCTTACCACACTTTGAGCAAGTTCTTGTCATCAAATCTTGTTTTGTCATGTGGTTATTTTATCTTTATTAATTAACTCAATTTTCTTACGATTAGCATGAAGTTGATGAGATTTCTACTTTATTCAGCATTAATATTCTGATATATTGTCGCCCATCTTGTTGAAGAGCGAACAGATAATGAGTTAAGCACTTATCATAACCATTAAGATTATTATACTTATTGGATCTATATATGATATGATATGAAAATTCGCTGTCCTGATTGCAAAGATGCTGCATATCTTTCCGATGACTTTTCACTCGTAAAATGTTCTAGATGTTTACTTGAAATGACATATGGTGAATATGTGAAATATGTAGCGTACAAGGATACTAGATATCGTAACATCCTAAGTGATTATAAACCATGACTCGATCAAAAGGTAATATTTCGCAATTAAACCCAAGTGTTCAATAAACTTCAGATCATATTTTGGGATATTAAAAAGTGCCTAAAGTGAGGCTTTAGCGGTAGTCAAATATTGTTAAATATTTTTTCCATTCGTTTAAAGTATCTGAAAAAAAATTCTCTTATTCATGTGTAATATATATTCTATAGTTTGTATTACAAAATAAATAAAAATAGCAGACGGAAAGAGGAGGGTAAATTATCTTACGAATGGACTAGAAATCATATGACAATACTAAATAAGATTAGAATGAAGAATTTGGCTAAAAAACCTCTTTCAGGCTACAAAATAGGTCTATGCTTACACGTTACTAAGGAAACGGCAGTTCTAGCAATGGCAATCAAAGACTTAGGGGGACAAATAGTTATGTGCTCAGCAAATCCTTTATCAATACAAGATAATATAGCCGCGTTTCTGACGTCCGAAGGAATTGATACTTTTGCAAAAAGAGGAGAAACTCAAGAAGAATATAGAAAATATATTCAAGCTGTCCTTAAATTCAAACCAGATATCATAATAGATGATGGCGGAGAACTTCATATCTCTGCACATAAGAATAGATCACGGGGCATAATTGGCGGAGCAGAAGAGACAACCTCCGGAGTATACAGATTGAAGATGTTGGAATCCAAGAAGCAATTGAAGTATCCTATAGTAGCAGTAAACAACGCTCTTACAAAACATTTGTTTGACAATAGATATGGAACTGGTCAGAGTACAATGGATGGCATCATAAGAACAACTGGACTATTGATGGCAGGAAAACAAATCGTAGTTTGTGGTTATGGTTGGGTTGGTAAAGGCGTAGCTGCAAGGGCAAGGGGGCTAGGTGGAAATGTCACTATAACAGAGGTTGACCCCATAAAGGCTCTTGAAGCGAATATGGACGGCTTTAACATCACCCAGTTAATTGATATCGCCTCTACTGGTGATATTTTCATAACGTGTACGGGACAAACTCAGGTGATTGCCGAAAAACATATAAAAAGAATGAAAGATGGAGCCATCCTAGCAAATGCTGGTCACTTTGATGTAGAAATTGACGTCAATTATCTGATTTCTGAAGGTGGTAATCCAAAGGAAGTTAGACCTTATATTGATTGTTTCTACATGGAGGGTGGAAAGAGATTATTTCTTATTGCTAAAGGAAGAGTAGTTAACCTAGTCGGTGCGGACGGACATCCACCCGAAGTGATGGCATTATCTTTTTCTAATCAATTATTGTCTATTTTATTTTTATCAAGAAATCATCAAACTCTGGAAAGTAAAATATACGACGTACCAAAGGAAATTGATTTAGAAGTTGCAAATTCTGCATTAGGTGCACTCAAAATAAAAATTGATAAACTTACAAATATACAGAGATCATATATAGGTTCATGACTCGCATCAATTCTCAGTTCTTCTTTTAGACCATTATTGTAATTCTTTTAACGCACAGATATCGTTGACAATTCACAATAATATTACCGAGTCAAATCAAATAAAGATACTAAGAATCATATAATGAGATCAGTCCAGCTTTTGAGTTAGACAAGTGTATGAACTTACGCCAAAACTAGTACTTATGCTATTAGAAACTTAATTAATAGCAATACCCACTCTTGTTGATTTGATAGATATCTTCTAACTAGTGGTCGGAGATTGTGATGAATGACATTTACAAAGACATTTTGTCATTTTAATGTCAAAAGAGCAATCAACAGTAGATTCTCTATTGCTATTATCATCCACTGGCCATTCACCTGGACAATCAATATGACGGGACCGTTTACAAAAGAAAGTTAACTCCATCATTAGATCAAATAAAAGGCGCATGATTTAACGCTTTAAATCTATTTTTATATGTATTAATCATCACATCTTAAAGATCGATATTGAATAAATGAGGGGCATAAATTGAACCTTCTCTAACTCGTTTTACTTTTGCGACAGACAGGTAATGTGGCCAAATAGTAATCATAATAGAACCTTCTGGCACACCGACTGGCACATCGATAATAATAATGTCTTTCTCATTAACACTATATTCACCCAGTTTTTCCTGGGTAAGCTTAACGACCTCTTCTGACATTCCGCTACTATATACATAAACTTTGCCAGAATAATCGATTCTTTTTATCATGGTAATTAGGAAAGAGAGCCTACCACAAAAATTTATAGTTTTTACAGATCTGTGTCCATATAATATCATTATGAGTATAAACGTAACATTGTCATTGGTATAAATTTGTGGAATGTTATCTGACCAAGTTCGATGATCATACTCGAGAATTGGCTACCAGATGTAAACACCACTTAAAGATATGCCTGGAGCTCATTCTATTAGATAATAGACAAAGTATGTGAGTGAGAATTAATCTTGTCAACTACCGTGTCCTTCGGCTTTGACCCACCTTCAATATGTCTGAGAGTACTATTCACAATACCATAAGTTAAAGTAGTCATAACTCGATGAACAAGAATTGTAGTATTAGTTCCTTTACTTAATTATCCTGGAGGTATCTTCTTTCGTTGCTTAAAATAACTGCTTACACAGATTTAATGCTTAGTGTTCTTGGACTTATCGGATATAATGATACAGACCCTGGCAAATTCCATAGCAGTGAATTTTTGAAGTAACTGGACTAACACTAGATTAGATTGCATTGACATACTCTATTGTTCGGCAAATTCAGCTATTCCAATCTAAAAAATCACAATTACTCTAGTAAAATATTAATTGAGAATTACTTTATAATGATATTCCTGCGTCAAGGGGAAGACATAAAAAGTATTATACCTACATTCATTACAGCTCATCAACATTATACTTCGACATGCATTGCATACATTCATAGTTCTCATTTCCGACTTGACCTGAAACCTTAAACCTAACTATTGTGGTGCATTTTGGACAGCGGCCCTCGACAGTACGGCTCCTTCTTTGTGGTTTGGTGATTGTTTTTCGTCTTCTGCTACCCATTGCTATATGGCTTATTCAACCGTTTTATAAATCTGGTCAATTATCTCTATTATTTATGAAAGTTCAATTTGTAGCTCTTCATTGTACTCTGATGGAAAGAAAGCCAACGATCGAGCATCGTTTCCCTAGACATAACATATCCTCCTTTGCATTTTGTTATGACACACGGGTTATCCGTCTTTATTTATTTTGATCAACCATTGTAACGAATCATGTAGAGCAAGCATAAAAAGAAAAGTGGTAGAAAATAATATTAGCTTTCACATAGATTTAATTCAAGTATTAGTTGTATTTATGATAAATATCGACAAACCTTATATCCTTCCTTCAGTACGTAAAGAGAAGATAATAACGGACATAGGCTTACGATGTTGCGGGTTTTTGAGACACTATCGTCACCCTCTTCTAATCAGAAGAGTATCAGAGAATGAATTTACATTATAGAGGACAAAACCGAATCCTTACTATACTAGATATTAGATAGAAAAAGTATGCAATCATCAGCATCCAGTTAGTTGACCAAGCCTTTTTGTATAGTCGTAACAAGAAATTTAGAAGAGCAAGCAGAGACCTTATTGATACTTTTCTTAGTGTAAAGTCGAATAGGGTAATGGTCTCGGACTTGGCTTTATATTGTTTGATATCAAACAGTGAATAATGCTTTTACCGAAAAAATGTTCAATAAAGGAGAATGGGGTTGATTGTATATCACCACCCTCAGATTTTGTTTCAATAGAAAATATACAAGCTGAAGAATATATGATAGGAGTGGTCTGTAAAGTGCACAGGGACTTAATCGGCGAACAAATCAAAAGTATGCAGAAAGAAGGTGGTGCTCCAAAAGGTATCATAAGATTTCGAAATGTAACAGTTGTTTCTACTGACTGCCTCCAAGGTCTGTCTGAAGACTGTAATACAAAGCCTGCCAGAAAAGAAATAAAGAGCAAAAGAATTTAGCCTATAAAATATTAGATCTAACTACTATTTTCATTTTATCGGTATATCGCTGCATCACTGCTCAAAAAGAAGATTACACTAGAGAATGAAAAAATCAAGTGATATTCCGCATACACGTTACTATATATTTAATAGCTTGATTTTTACTATTTAACGTTAATCTCTTATAAAGTTTGGATGTACATACTAAATGTGAATAATGGAGAAGAAAATGATCGGCATTTGACTGAAAAAAATGAAGATGAGCCAATAGAAGTGCAGAGCTCAAAGATAGAAGATAAGAAAGTTATCGTTATCAGACCAGTCGACAACAATTTTGTTATGAATAAGACGCGGATCGAAACAGAGTCAGAAGAATCATTATCAAGCAAAATGAAAGAAGCCGGAGAATCACTCAAAGATCTAATTTTTACTTTAGGGAAAAAAGCTAAGATTATAACTAAAGATACCACACAGGAAATTAAATCGAAAACCATTGATATTAGCAATTCAGCAGATGCAAAGGACATTCGGACCTTAGGCGCAAATGTCGAGAGTATAATTGCAACATTTGAAGATATGATGAAAGAAATTCGTAAAGAAGGTTACAACGAACAAGAGGAATTATTATCACGTTACAAAAATTTTCTGGAAGCAGAAATTAAAGTAATTGAAGCTCGTTTAAATCTAGGCAAACGCCTCAAACCTGGGGCCTGAGTAATTACTTACTAATTACGCTATCCATAAACCAAATGTGTCTATTTCTTGTTCTTCCGTCCCACGATTCGAATTAAATGTTTTTCTCTCTATCCTTTTCTTATTTTTCCAAACAGAATCATAGGTAATTACTATGGATTAAGTAGTACTTGCATCTCAATAACACGAACCATTGCCAACTCAGGCATCTAAAAAATCTCGTATTGTGTCGATATCATTTATAGAGAGTTACCGTTTGTCTTTGAATTAAAAATTTCATCGAGAGTAACAGCAAAGGGTTTTCTACCACTGAGTTTGAATCTTGTCGAATTGCCTTTGACCTCTACTTGTTGGATGTAGCCTAATTTACGAAATATACTCAGAGCAATCTTACCCCGCTGTCTATTGTTTCCGCATGCAATTCTTTCCTTGTCTTGAAGTTTTTGTAGAATGAATGTACCATCAGTACTCTCCTTTGCTATCGTGGAGGTAGCATGCCAAAGTCTTGATATGTAGGAATCAGGCTCATTTATTGAACCCATATAGATGGTTTTGGGGCTACTCACAGATCTTGTGATTAATTGAGCAGCGAAGTTCATCTTGTCTGTCTTTTTAAAATATATATTATAGATATTCTGCTTTTCGAATTTTCTATCGTTTTTATTATCGAACCAATATGCATACCCATCTGGTTCGGGCATAAACGGCTGTATTAACGGATTTTGATGTCGATTTTCTCTACTCTCAGTTTCTGAGTTGATTATTTCTTGAGCCTCGTCTAACTTATCATAGTTAACGACAAACCTTTTTTCACGGTTAGAATCCAAAGACATAACTATTCCTTCATCTTTAAGGGATCGTAGTGCATGATCAAGGTTGATATCATAATGCCTACCAGCTTCTCTGAGTATCTGCTCCTCGGTTATTACGTTATTGACGCCCTCGCCAATAAGATGTTGTAAAAACCATTTACGCCATTCGGAGGCAGATATCAAGTTACATTAAGCTACAATTCAAAACTATTTAAATTTACGCCATATTTGGCGTAGTATGTGTTATGATGAGTTTTATTTGACATCTTTTTATAGAAAGGTAGGAAATAATAAGTATGGCTGAATCAATAATCCGACGGGATGTGAGTTATGATAGAAATAGGCCCCTAGAAAAAATATTCCAAAATGCCACCTCTAGGATCCTGGATTTTCTGATTCTAAACCAAAATTTTGATTACTCAGCAACAGAGATAAGCAAGATAACTCAAATCCCTCTTAGAACTGTCCAGAGAGTTTTACCACTTTTGGTAGAAAAGGAGTTAGTAAAAGAGTCAGGAAAAATAGGAAATACTAGGATGTATATCATACATTCGAAATCAAGATTAGCTGAATTACTCGGACAATTTGTATCTGCTACAATAAACATACACATAGAGAACGCACAAAAACAAAATCGTATGACTAAAAAGACTATGATTAGATGAAAAAAACATAGTATGCGTTAATTGCAAATACCACAATATGATTATCTTATAGCCTGTTTGACTAATAAAATTATTTATTGTGCTCGATTTATATCCTATAAATTTCTTTTGCAGCATGTGATAGATCTGAACTGCAAGATAGTCATAGCTTGGATTTTTATTTAATGTTCAACTAGATATAGATATGGCAGTTTGCAAGAACAGGTATTACATTTGTCTCTAACTAGCTACATATTTTAATTATTGCAGACGTTTGACTTGAATAGAACTTAAAATTAATAGCCTTGATTAGGCTAAAAGTATTTGCTAGGAGAGAATAAAAAATGGAGCAAAAAAATTATAATCTAGTCATATGGATATAGAATATATGATATCATCTCAAACGCAATTGACAACTTATCTTAAGTATAAGAACTTGGAAGATATGTTAAAAGTGATAGTATACTCTGCTCAATCCGCTCTAGGGTTGACCCCAATGCTTTATCACATCTATTATAAAAATCAAGAGGTCCTCTTCATTCAAACAGGCGGGATTGGATCTCTTACTATCCATTATATAGTGCAGAATAAAAGGCCGGATAGGAAATTTATCGAGCTAAAGAGATTGACAGGTCAATTCACGTTTGTAGATAATCTGGGTACAGATACTCAATCGCTATATATACCAATTTTGGAACTTGAAGATGCAACACTGAGCTTTCCATAACGAGGTATTCCTATAATTCCTTTGTTAGTTCAATTAATAATGGAATTCGGCATCTTGATCTACCATTAACCTGCTATTTCTAATGCAATAACTTTTTTAATTCATGATTTATGTCCGGAAACGGACCAAATAGATATCTATATTACATTTTCACATCAATGATTCTGTAAGAAGTAACGCTAACTCTACATAGTTGAATCAAATTCAGTGAGGTAAAGAATATGTAGATAATCTTTGCTTCTCAATATGCGATCATAAGTTACAAATAGTCTCAATATAATATTAGACTAACTATTTTTAATAAAGATGAGGATTTTTAAAAGTAAATGTGTATCTTTTTATCGTCAAATTATCGTCAGCAGGCAAAATCATAGGAAATATAATGGTTATAAATTGGAAATTCAAGCTTTTATTAGGCAGTGGTCTCCTGGAAATTGTGTCGAGAATTACCTTCAAAGTAGAAAGGGATACTACTACTTACAAATGTAAATTGCAAAATAGCAATTAAAGAGAACTAAATGGAGTAACATGTACAGATTAAGATACACATCAAATAACAGAGAATTTTTGCCTGAATGTATTATGATAGACTTGGAATCGATGCCGAATATCACTATTAGAATTCCTATATTTGCATACCTATTATGGTACTATTAGGTCTCCACCAAATATGATAAGAAAAGGAATAGATTTAGCCATATTTATTAATTCCAAATTTATCTAGTTATAAATATAATTAAGGGAAATCATCAAGGGATGCATTTAACATAATTACTGTAAATAATGTAAATACTAAAAAAAAGAACAGAGGTAAAATCTTCTACCTATAGATCAGATTTTTCATATCGTAAAATTAAGCATCACATTCCCTTCTGCAGTCTGTTTCCAAAATCGTTACTATATTTTTTCTCATTGTATTTTTAACTCCTAGTTCTTCTTCTTAGAGAAGAGTCCGAAAAAGATGCTGGGTTTTCCCACCATTAGTCCGTCAGGAATTATTCTTCGTAAGAATCAAAGACTCATTTTTATATTATATGTCCTAGGAAAAGTTCAATGCTCTTTTATCCATAACCTGAATATCTATTCCTCAAATGATTACGAAGCTGTAACGATAGTCTTTCAGCGACTTGTTTTTGATACTCATT
>JAICSL010000300.1 GCA_025936955.1 Nitrososphaeraceae archaeon | reverse complement strand
CAATATAATGTATGTGAAACTGGCAATTGGATAGGAATTTTTACCAGATGCATCGGTAAGTGATACACTAGTCCATGGATCAGTACCCTTTGGTAAAGTAGAAGCAGATGCAGATACTGCAGCCATGGTAGACTCAATAGACGGTATAACAAAATTACCCGCTTTATTTTGGAGGGTAGCATAGTTCATTTTAGAAGTTAAAGCATATGCAAGTTCGACATATCCTATAGAATAGGGTGAACCAGTAATTGAAGCTGAAACTCCTTCATTACCTGGAGCACCTATGCCTGTTGGCCATTGTACTGATGTTGAAGATCCGACCTTACTGGACCATTCAGGGCTTATTTTAGATAGATAATTTGTAAACACAAAGGTGGTACCAGAACCATCAGAGCGATGAACTACAGTTATAGGATTAGATGGCAAAGTGACATTTGGATTTAATTGTTTAATTTTAGGATCATCCCATTTAGTTATTTTCCCTAAAAATATATCTGCAATTACAGGTCCAGATAATTTAAGAGGAGTTGTGACTCCTGGTAAATTATATGAAAGTACAACAGATCCGATGGTTTCTGGAATATGAACAGGATTTACGGCTTTAGCAAAGTCAGTTTTGCTCAAAGGAGCATCAGTTGCTCCAAAATCAACAGTTTTTTCCAAAAACTGTTTAATTCCTCCACCACTACCAATTGAAGCATAATTAATATTTACAATAGGATTAACTTTTTGGTATTCTACTCTCCAGGTATCTATTAATGGAAAAGGAAAAGTGGCTCCTGCGCCATTAATTGTAACTTTTTGCTGTGCATAGGCTGAATTGGCTGAATTAATCACCAACGGGATTAAAATGGATAGTGCTAATAACGATACGCCAATTTTTTTTAAATTAGATATACAGGTCATTAAAAAGTATTATAGTACTTAGTTATTAATCAATTATCTATATAATGATTATATTCTATATACAAGCAGTTAATAACGAATAAAATCAGGGCAGTCTTTTGTAATATATTCACTAGATCTCTTCTATAATTAGTCCAAACAGCTTTATTTCTGTCTGCCCTGTATAAAATTGTCCTTTCTTTTTGTCATCATACGATAGGTTATCCAAGACGCCCTCACCTTCAAATCATTTACCGGTCTATTAATTCCACAGTTTGATGGCATATGTAAAGAAATAGAATCAAAGTACAAAAAAAGATATCAAACGTTTACTGTTATTCCTCCAAAAAAAGAGACGAGTCGTAGGTGCAGGGAGACGCTTCGAACTGGATGTCAAGAATTGAGTTATCAGGGTTTTAATGTACTATAAGCTTTCCATAACATACACGCGGTTCGAATTCCTATTTGGATTGGATCAGATTAACATATACAGAGATATCCGAAAGATTAACGGGTCGATAAGGGTAGTGCTTACCAATACCGCACAAATTATACAAGATAACCAGACGACTGAAAACTAAGGAGGAGGTCGAACAATATTTCCAGGCTTTTTTGCTTTTATAGATTGTATCGAACAACAGATACCAATGCCAGAGAACAGATTAAGAAGAAGGATATACTACTATGGAAAGAGAAAGAAACAGACAATCAAGAACCTGTACACGGTAAACTAAGATAGCATTATAATATATAAATGCAAGCACAAACAAATAGAAGAGAAACACGATTACAACATTTACAGAAAGAACCATCCTAAATTACCTAAGGATGTAATGAGCATGTTTGACCTTGGATTCTAGGGATTACAGAAGGATTTTCCAAAACAGAAATCATCCTTTACATATCAAAAAGGAGAAAGACTACAAACTTATTATACAGCAAAAAGAGTTAGAGAATCGTAATAGACCATGTTATATGCTGGTTAAAGAAGTACAGGATACTTGCAGACGTATTTAGAAACAAATTAGGAAAACGATAAGATATCAGATATAGTATCAGACTTGATAAATTACAGAATAAAGAATCCTACTTTGAACCTAACAATAATGTTAGTTAGTGGGGCGACGTTCATCCATTATAATTACGCAAGAGATCTAATAATTAGAACACAATAAATATATTACAATATCAAGATAACTGCACTTATTACTGTGGTCCATAATCCATCCTTATGTCCTTCTGCAGACTGTGTAACATTTTGTGTTTTGTAAATTTTTCCTGAAAGTTTCCATTGTTCTTCTCTCTGATCCCATGTAAGTGAGGAATCGTTAGGCAAACCAAGTGTAGTAGCTAGCATCTCCATGGCCATATCTTCAGCATAATCTCCAGCTTTTTGTGCAGTTTCTCCAAAAGAATGGTGTTCAGAAATGTAACCATGACGTGTATCATCTGCAGGTCTTGCCAAACCAATAGATGATGCAATAAGCCTATTTGGTTCATTGGTAGAAGAGCGAGCCATAACAGCAAAAACAATTTGTCCGGGCATCAAATATTTTCTACCTTCTTGTCTTGATACTATTTTACAATGTGGTGGTTTAATACTGGATACTGAAACTAGATTTAGATCAGCTATTTCTGCATCGCGTAATGCTAACTCAAAGCTTGTAAGATAATCTTTATGAATTCCTTTACCTTTTGTCAAAAACATAATCTTTGGAACAAATAATGATGGATCAATTTTCAGATGTTTACTGTTTCCAACCATTTATGATAGTTAAGGTAAAACAATAATGAACTTTTCTATACTTTGTGTATATCTAATAATTATTAACAAATGCTAAGTGATATAAATACAAAACAAATT
>JAICSL010000220.1 GCA_025936955.1 Nitrososphaeraceae archaeon | reverse complement strand
TGTGGTTCCTATCAGTCATCTGTTTTTCTTAAATTAAATTACATTCTGTACCAAATGAAGCAAGGTAATAGTTGGTGTTTTTGTTACCATCTTTGGTTTTTTTGTGTACTCTTATACTTTCGCTGCGAAGAAAGGCTTCTAAAGCCAAAGCCGATAATACAAATAAAGCGCTTTTCATGTTTGGAAATATATTCTGCAGTACCTGCATTTGGATTTCTACTTCTATGATATACAACCTTCCATATCTAATCTTGGATTTCCTAACTAATCATTATTCCTTATTAAACTAGTTGTCAGCTAAAATGCATGATAATATATGGTGATAGAAGGTAAAGGCAAGATAAAGCCTAGTGACGCACAGGTAATAAGACAATGGAAGTGGTAACTTAATAGTAATTTGAGTGTGATGCAATGTGAGATGACTAAAAAAGGAATTGATATATACGTTCAACAAGTAGTTGATGTATTAGATGTCTTCATCTGAGATGTTAGCTGCAGTCGTTCCGTCAGTAAATGCAAAATGGGAAGTAAGAGAGGTTTCCATACCAAAACCTGAAGCCAATCAAGTGCTTATAAAAATGCACGCAAGTGGAATATGCTATACGGATGTACATGCTACTCACGGTGCCCTAGGAGTGAAATTCCCTTACACAATAGGACATGAGCCTGCAGGAGAAATTATTGAACTAGGTGAAGGTGTGACTACACGAAAAGTTGGTGACAGAGTAGGTGTACCGTGGTTGCAATCAACATGTGGTAGATGTGAATGGTGTCAGCGTGGTAAATCATTCTTTTGTCCTAACCACATAGCAACTGGCATTAATATTGCTGGTGGTCATGCTGAATATATGGTTGCATATGCTGATGCCACTCAGCTAATACCAAATGGATTATCATATAGTCAAGCTGCGCCCATATTTTGTGCAGGATACACTGTATATAGTGGATTGAGATTGGCTGATCCAAAGCCGCATGAACGAATTGCTGTAGTAGGAATAGGAGCTCTAGGCCACCTTGGAATTCAATACTCCAAAGCTGCTGGTTTTGAAACAATTGCTGTTACACATTCAAAAGATAAAGAAGAGTTAGCATACAATCTTGGGGCTGACAGAGTTGTCTCAGATGGAGAAGCATTGTTAAAGGACGGAGAAGGAGCGGATGTAATACTGGCTACAAGTAATTCTTATAAAGCAACGGCAGACGCGATTAAAGGTGTCAGGCCAGACGGACGTGTAATGTTAATGGGAGTTTCGTCGACAGAGACTCTGACAATCTCTCCAGAGATCTTATTTAAGCGTGCTCGCATTATAGGCTCCACCCAAAATGATCGAGAGCATCTGTATGAAGCATTAGATTATGTGGCAAAAGGTAAGGTGAAGGTAATGACTGAAACATTCCCATTAGAAGAAATTAGCAATGCATATGATAAGGTAGCTAATGGAAATGTACGATTTAAGGCAGTAGTAGAACCTGTCAAGTAAATTTCTTCATTCATTATTTCTCCACGCTCCGTTCATTACTAACCCTATTGTTGAATTGGAGTATTAAGTAGTACTTGAAGTCTTCTAAATAAGAGTATGATCAACTGATACTATATCAAAGATTTAAACAGCATATCTAAAATACTGCCAAGCTATACTAATAGTATGAGTTAATTTAAAGGATAAAGTTGTCTATATCTTCTTATGTAGACATCTATGGAGATATTGTATAATGTATGCTGTGTAAGAGTATTACTTTGCGATCTATAAAAAATGCATTTTGTTTATATTGTTAATATTCTATCAATTGTTTAACTAGACCGCTCATGTGAGTAGAACACCAGATATTTCACTTACTCAATTTTATTTTTAATGTAGTTTTCCAGGCTCTATCAGTATTTGACTTCCACCAAAAGTTCATGATAACAGGTGATAATAGATAAAATTAGATGATAATTGGTAGTAATCGCATGATAATAGGAGGAAGCAAAGAATCTATACATTAAAAAAAATGCAAGTACCGTTGTATACAAGGTGGTAACAAGGTAATTTTTGTTTTAAACACAGCTTTTTATAATCATATTAGAGATAAGACACTTTTTGCAATATCAGGCTCCTAATTTTGGATATACTATATCTTATCCTGTTGGTTCGCAAATAGAATATAGAGCACATGGTGCAATAACCATCCATATATCCCGTTCAGGCGGAAGTGCATTAGAGGATGTATATGACAATAGCAAACAAAGAAGTATGAATGAATATAGTCAATTAGTAATTCAGACATTTCAGAAATCATTAAACGGATTTAAGATTAGCTATAAAGTGGTCTTCCCTTAGTGGGATTCAATCTCGATACATTGTCTTGTAGCTTGTAACTAGGATAATTAGCTGTATTTTAGGATCGTTAATAAAGTCAATATCAAACAAAATGATTATCGGAGCACTACGAAATTGAATTATAAGTCACATATAAACGAAGAGAGTTCACCAAAGCAATATTGTACATGGCAGGAAGTAGAAGTGCTAGTGGAGAGGCTTGCACATACGATACGAATATCAGATAAGAAATATGATGTAATACTGGCAATTACAAATGGAGGTATTATTCCAGCTAGACTAATCGCACGAGAACTAGATATCAATCATATACAATTCATACCGATAAGAAACAAAAAATTGCACATAGAAGAAATGCTCCCATTACTAAAGGAGAGAAAATACCTTATTATTGATGATATATATGATACTGGTGATACATTTAGCAAAGTCTATGTCGTAGTAAAAGAATTTGACTCTGAGTTTGCCTTTCTTATGACTAGATACAAAAATATTAACGCACCATTAATTGCAAAGGTGTTAAACCATGAGAAATGGATCGTGTTTCCTTGGGAGAGAAAATGTTACTGACCATATTCTATACTATATTGCATATGTTTTACTTTAACCTTTGATGACTAACGTAGTATAATTCTTTGTCATCATAAATATTGGGAACAGAATAACTAAGAATGTTTATAATCTTGGATTTTGGACTTTGATATTGCCTTACTCAATGGAATATGCTGCAAACTTAGAACAAAAAATCAACACCAGTACGATAATTAGTTCATTAGACGACGTTAATTTTTCTATTGAAGATTTGAAGAGAAGGATTGATCTGGCATTAGGTCACAAAAAAGCTGATTTGGTATTAAAGAATGCAAATATAATCAATGTTTTTTCAGGAGAGATTCATAAGAGCGATGTTGCTATTGCTGATGGAATATTTGTAGGATTTGGGCAAACTGACAAGTACAGGGAAAATCATACTCAAAATGTTATAGATGCTCAAGGAAAATTTATGTGTCCTGGGCTTATAGATGGGCATATTCATTTAGAATCTACTTTTCTAGCTCCAAGAGAATTTTGTAATATAGCCGCATTGCATGGGACTTCAGCTGTAATATGTGATCCTCATGAAATAGCCAATGTACTTGGATTACCCGGTATTGATTATTTCCTAAGCTCAAGTATTGGATTACCTCTTAAAGTTTACGTTATGATACCGTCATGCGTACCTGCCACAAATATGGAAACATCAGGTGCTGTAATTCTTGATAAAGATATACGCAAATACATGGATTGTAATCCTAATCTTGTTATTGGATTAGCAGAAATGATGAATTATCCAGGGGTAATATCTAAAGACAATCAGACATTGTCCAAATTAATAGCAGCAGGATCAAAACCCAAAGATGGACATGCTCCACTTCTTTCAGGAAAATCTTTGGATGCATATGT
>JAICSL010000014.1 GCA_025936955.1 Nitrososphaeraceae archaeon | reverse complement strand
TGCAACGCCCTATGCGCTAAGTAATGTGGTAATTGCATACAAATATCTTTCGGGTATGGACGACAAAAAATTCCGCGATATGCTATCTCAACAGTTTAGAGTTCTTATTGCAGGTGGCTTTGGAGATCTTAAAGGTAAGGTATTTAGAATTGGATCTATGGGAGAAGTAAATAAATATCACGTTATGAGGACATTATCATCTATATCCTCAGCAATGAATATGATTGGATTAAAGGTAAATCCCGAATCATCTTCTGTTGCATTAGAGAAGATGAGATCTTTGGGCTAGTTATACTGTCTTTGTGACACATCTGTCAAACTTAATATATGGCAAACCAATAGCGAATTTTATGACTTTGGAGAAAGGCTCTCTTATACTAATAGAGTATACCGCTAAAATCAAAGATAATAATCAAATTTTCGAGACTACAAATGAGGAAGAGGCGAAGAAATCTGATCTTTATGATCCTCTACGCAAGTATGAGCCAAGACTTGTATCGATTGGTGAAGGATGGGTTCTAAAAGGGTTAGATGAAGCTCTATCTAATTCTAATAATGGTGAGAAATTGAGTATTGAGATTGCCCCTGACAAAGGCTTTGGCGAAAGAGACCCTAGCAAAGTTAGGATGATACCACAACGAAAATTAGGAGAGAGAGCTGATGAGGTTAAGGTAGGTGACGAAATAGAACTTGATGATCGGAGAGGGATTGTCAGATACATAGGTTCTGGAAGGGTTCAAATTGACTTTAATCATAGATTTGCAGGCAGAACATTAACTTATGATATTAACATGATAAAAAAGATTGAGAATAATGAGGATAAAGTAATCGCCCTATTAAAAAGAAGATTACTTCTTGATGATGAAAAGATACATCTAAATTTTTCAGAATCGATGTTAGAAATAGAATTGCCTGAGGAAACCTTTTTGACTGAAGGATTACAAATTAGTAAGCGTGCAGTAGCAACTGATATCTTCAAATTTGTAAATACCTTACAGAGCATCAAATTTATAGAAATTTATAAATCATTGCCATCACCACAAGAACAAATAAAAAAGTCAACATCTGAAGAACAGCCAGTAGAAATCAGTGAAAATAAGACAAAATGACAAAACTATTATTCATTTCTATTCTTTTATCAATAAATTGGATTCAACGTTAACGAAATTATTAAACAGTCTTTGAAGTGAAACTTTTTTATCCATTTACCCTTTGCTCCCAAGTTCAAATCGGTCTGCTTAATTATTGTATAAAATTAAAGTTTAAAAGACTATTAAGTCCTATACATCTAGAAATTAATTACAGGCTAATAAAATGGTTATAATATTAGTATATATACCTGTAAAATACGGATTCATTTAGAACTTAGAGTACCTTTACAGAATTAGCAAGTTTTAATGCAGATTGTTTGTTTAGTTTTACTTTGTCCAAAATTGTATATCTGTCAGGTCTAAGGGATTGCGCAATTAGTAAAGAATGAACTATTTGACCCTCGTTTAGTTCGAGTTGTTTTGCCTTAGTGGGAGCTCCTACATTTTCCAATGCCTCTACTATCATTTCCCACTCTAATCCATGGAGTTTCGCCATCATAATAGTACCTAGGCCTACGCGTTCACCATGTAAACCACAATTTCCGCCTACAATATATTCTAGCGCATGGCTAAATAGATGTTCTGCACCTGAGCAGGGTCTGCTGCTTCCTGCTATGCAAGCAGCAACACCTGCACTTATTAATGCCTCAATAATGGTGCGAATACCAAATTCATTTTTATCCCTTAATTTTTGCGATTCATTTAGAATAATTTTTGCACTCATATAAGAAAGATTGGCAGCATAGCTTCCATAGTATTCATCCTTTTCATCTCTTGCAAGTTCCCAATCTTTGACTGCCGTTATCTTTGCAAGGAGATCTCCACATCCGCTTGCTAATAATCTCACTGGTGCTGTAGAAAGCAATTGGGTATCAGCTAGTACACTGAGAGGAGCGTTTGCTTTAATAGAGTATGGTTTATCGATGCCTCTTATTGAAACAAAAGGGCTAGAAATTCCATCATGCGATGCTGACGTTGGTACGCTTATGAAAGGCTTATCTAATTGAAATGCTACCATTTTTGCTACATCAACAGAACGTCCTCCACCAAGACCGATAATAAAATCTGGAATGTCTTTTATAGTCTTCTTTATCTCATTTACTGAATTCATTGATGAATCGGCGATAGTGTGCCACGAGTCTTTTAATGATGTATTAATAAATGATGATTTGCAAACTGGACCTATCATTATTTTTACCCTTTTTCCTGTTATTATAGCAACCCGTGATGCATTATTGTCAAGATCTGTAATAAGAGCGCCCAGTTGTGAAATCACACCATCTCCTATCAATATCTTCCGTGGCAATTCCATCAGATGAGTAAAAGGCTTGCTCAATTCAAAAATTTGAATTTCATATGATCTATATAATATTGTGGTGTAGTATGAAAATAATAAGTTAAGAATTTAGTTTTCTTTTATTTACCTTGAGGTTTTTTATTGCTCCTCCGATGTCGTTCCTACCGTTGAAGACTCTGTCGCTGTTTCTGTGCTTCCATCCTGACTTACAATTTCAGCAGTGGCATATCCTCGTCCGACTTTTGTTATCCTTATTTTAACACTGTCTCCAACTTTTGTCTCTGCTACAAAAATTACCAAACCTTCAACTTTTGCCACACCTGCATCTCCTCTTTTACTCATAGATTCTATCTTAACATCAAATTCATCTCCTACTTTGACTGGTGCTGGTCTAAATGGTCTGGGACCTCCAAAGCCACTTCGTCCTCTCCCTCCATATCCTCCGCTACCAAATCCTCTATCTCCACGGTATCCTCCGCTACTACTTTCATTATAAACACCTGGTCCACCGGAATGCGAATCTCTATTTTCCAAACTTTATCAGTAGTGTATTATAAATCGGCTTACTATTTCAACTTTAATGTTTTTGTAAGATTATTCAGATCTTTTTTCTAATAGAATTATAGATCGAAACATTCTTTAATTAGGTTGTATACAAAGCGCATATAGTAGCATATTAAATGAATATTCTACAACTGATCTGAATCATACTGATAGTTAGGAGTAAACCATGCAATATAAACAGCCATCTCAAGAATCAGCAAGCCAAAATGTCATTGCCATTATACTTCAAAGTCTTCCCGAAGAAGCAGGGCTTACCAAAGTTGAATACGAAGGACCACGTATCGCTCTATATTCCAAAAATCCAAGCTACCTGATGCAGAATACTCAACTAGTTTCTAATATGGTCAATACAATAAAAAAAAGAATTGTTATTCGAAGTGATGAGTCAATTAGAAACTCCGAAGAAGAAGCAGAAGAAATTCTTAGAAAGGCTATTCCAAAAAAGTTCGGCATAACCGAAATTTTCTTTGATCCTGCATTAGGTGAAGCCACAATATTTACACGAAAACCTGTGCCAAATTTCCATTTTGATGATGACTTTGATAATATCGACCTTGTAGAAAAAACAGGATGGAAAACAAGAATCAGAAAAACACCACAAATAATATCTACACTTCGGATAATTAATGAACTTCTTCGAAATACTGTGGATGAACGAACACATTTTTACAAGGAAATTGGTGAGAAAATTTTTAGAACAAATATAAATGAAACAGTGGAAGCTAGTTTGATAACTCTTGGCGGTTTTGCTGAAGTGGGTCGTTCATGTATGCTACTGTCTACAAATGAAAGTAAAGTTTTACTTGATTGTGGAATTAATGTAATGGGTACTAATTCATTAACTGTTCTTCCTAGGTTCGATATTACCGGTTTTGAAATGAATGAGATTGATGCAATAATTTTGAGTCACGCTCATCTTGACCACACTGGTTTCTTGCCATCTATGTTCAAATACGGATATCGAGGACCAGTCTATTGTTCTGAGCCAACGTTACCATTGATGACTTTGCTGCTGAAAGAATATCTTAAGAATGCTAATGATAATAAATTGTATTCTGATAAAGAGATAGACGAGGTAATAACGTATGCAATTCCTCTATCATTTGGAGTTGTTACAGACATATCTCCAGATCTGAAACTTGTTCTGAGCAATTCTGGTCACATATTGGGGTCTGCATCAATTCATTTACATATTGGGAATGGTGATCACAATTTAGTTTATACTAGTGATATGAAATTTGGAAGAATGTTTTCAGTAGAAAATGCATCATGGAACTTTCCAAGAGTTGAAACAATGATAATAGAAGGCACTTATGGTATCAACGAAGATACTTCCACACAATCTGATGAGTCACATGCACATCTTATTAATGTCATAAATAAAGCGATTGAAGAAGATGCACAGATTTTATTCCCAGTACCTGCGATTGGACTATCCCAGGAACTTATTTTGGCCATTATTGCATACATGAGGGCAGATAAAATACTTAAAACAAAAATCTTGGTAGAGAAAATCATTGCAGATACAAATTCAATTTATGAGGCTTATCCAGAATACCTTTCAAAGGAACTAAAATATGCAGTAGTAGAGGGTAAAGAAAATCCTTTCAGATCAAAACAAATTGTAACTATTGAATCCAAAAGTCTAAAAAATGAATCTTCAATAATTTTATCACCCTCTTCAATGCTAATAGGAGGACCGTCAGTAGGATATTTAAAGCAAATTTGTGAAGAGCCTAAAAACAGGTTGGTTTTAGCGTCATATCAGGCAATTGGAACACCCGGAAGGAGTATTCAAGACGGAAGTCGTCATATAAAGATTTGTGATCAAAACATTGATATTAATTGTCATGTCGAGAAAATTACAGGTTTCACTACTCATAGTGACTATAACCAATTACTTGCATATGTTAACAGATTGCGGCCTAAACTTAGACGAATTATAGTTAATCATGGAGAGAAATCCAAGGTACAAAACCTAGCAAGTACTATCAGTAGAATATTCAAAATACAAACACAACACCCGTTAGTGCAAGAATCAATAAGGTTGCTATAGGTTATTTATATTAATAACAGTATACGATAAGTCTCTACGATGACATGACCTGGTAAAGTAATAACATAAAAATCCAAAGGTATATGCTAAACAATTTTAGTTAGTCTTCTTCTGGTGCCTGTGTCTCCTTTTCTTCCAAGTTTACCTTTATTCTTGTTTTCCTTTCGTTTATTATGATATTATTAAAAATTGATTCTGGAAGTAGTTTACACGCTAATTGTTCTTCATATAATATATTTAAAACCAATCTAATATCTAATATCGTATAAACACAACTGGAAGCGTGATTGCTCTTATCTGAACATTTATTGTCATTGTTAAGAAAATATCGTTGTTGCAACAATAGCAAAAATTACTAATTTTAGTTAGTCTTCGGTATTAAAAATATTAGAAATACGTTAATAGAATACATATTTGAAAATATACTTTCCTACAATCTAGCAATTAAATACTGAAAATTCCATTTATAGAACTGTTTATACAGTTATAGCGTCCATATGACATATTGGGAGAACTAATTGAAGAATTGAGGGCAAAACAGTAGGTCAGAGTTTTGGATGCTGAATGTCACTATCGAAACAACTGTATTAGCGAATGGCAGTGTTAAGGGTACTACAATCCGAGAAACACAGATATTTATCGGTAACCAACATCATCTAGAGTACTGCATGGTGAATGACAACAGTAACGGGGGAAGAAAGAATCAGAAATGGTAGCACATATGGGTTAAGGGAATAGGTAGTCTTGGTTCTGCATTGGACAGTTATCACTAATAATATCTGTTAATTTCCATAGCACGCTCCTCCTGTGCTATGACTTGAATCATCCTCTTCAACGTACTATACAGATGAAGATTGTGATGAATTTCATTCCCTTCCGGTATTTGAAAGAGCAATAAGTGAAGTCATACCCTGAGAGGCTACAATAAGTCAAAAAATAATATGTTGAGTATGTCCGCAAAGTTGAAGAGTACTTATTGAATATACTTAATCTATATAGTAAAATTAATTATTCTTTTATTCAGGACAGGCCTACATGAACAAGAATCTAAATTAGCTGTTCTTTCTATTTCTTATTGGTTCCTTAATTGCAATCATACATTCTATATCCCAAAATTATATAATCGATACATAGCGTGTCTGCCTAATTAAAATATCAAAATTCATTATCTGATAATCCAGTTCATCAATCAAAGCGATACTAAAAATAGCACTATAAAATTTTTAACTGTAAGAAAATGTAAAGAAAATTTGCCATCATAAAGTAAACTCGATTAAATTTACTTATTGTGGTAATGATACAGTAATTACAACTGCATCCTATCGCAAGCCATTTTGATTCTATGACAAATAAACGAATCGAGGTTTCTTCCTCTATACATTCTAAAGACAAATTACAAATTGTATTAACTAGATAATACAATTTATATTAGTTTATTCCCATCATAAAAGAACCAAGAAACTTTATCTACTTACTTTAAAAAAGGACATACAAAAGAAAGTCTATTAATAACTATCTTGACTCTAAATCTCCGCGCCAAATTTTTACACCTAGTGGAGTTATTACTACACGTTCCTCCCCTAATCTAGCAATATCGCCACCCATTGACTGAACAAAGCTATAAAGCTCGTCTATCGACTTGCGCAGTTCTTCAACATCTTTTTGTGCCAAAGGTGTAACCCGTAAAATGAGGATCATATGCTTTCTGAGATCATCTTTTATATCAGGTATATTACTCATGTCTCGGAGAGTTACAGTTTTCAAATATATCGGTATCTTTTGCATCTGAATTGATTCCATCTTCTATTCTCTATTATGATAGAAAATCTAGCATGATGAACAAAGTCATGATGGTCAAAAGTCATTTACTGATTTGTCGATTTATATTCGTAGAGTTTTTAGTTCCTCCTCATTTATAGGACTCGTTAAAATTTCTTCTTCTTTACCGTGGATTATAACTTTCACAGTCGATACTTCTTTTTTTGGAGCGTCCGAATAACGTAATACAATTTTAGCTGATTTCTCTATTGTTGTATCGCTGCAATTTTTAGATCTGAGAATGCATCTTGGTCCTGTATAACCTTTTGTTTCAAGGACTATATCATTTTCTAGTACCAATGAATCAATTATCTCGTTTTCATCCCGGTTTCTACCAACCACCAGCTTTGCTACTTTAGATAGTCTGAAATGTCTGCCCACCTTTAATAATTCTACATCATTAATACTCGGTATGTCTTCTGTATATTCTATAATATCTCTGACTCGCTTGGAAAATGCAGGGTCTGTTAGTAAACATCCACCGGCTGAATTAGGAGGCTCACTTATATTAAAATGACGCGCCAAAGCAAGTTGACGTTTACGAGATCTTCCTTTGATATCTTCAAGATCTTCGCGTTTAACTATACCGTTCTTCTCCACTTCAATTGGTGGCAGATGTTTTGCAGAAAGTGGTCTAAGGACTCTACCAGTAGTACCAGTCTCTTCTTCAATTATGTGTAAAGCACGATTATTCTGACTCATTGGCCGCTGGAATAAGACTTCTCCAGTGATGATAAAATCTGCATCAACTCTTTCCATATGTTCTTTTGCCGCCCTGTACATCATACTTCTACAATCAATGCAAGGATTCATACCAGATCCATACCCATACTTGGGGCGCTTAAGCATACGCAGGTATTCTTCACCTAAGTATATAGTCTTCAGTTCTATTCCAAGTTCTGTTGCAACTTCTTTAACTCTATGTCCGCACCCCTTACCACAATCAAAATCACAAAATGGAGTTTTAATAGCTACTGCTTCAACTGCGATTCCTTGTTCCTGCATCATACGAACTGCCAAATTGCTATCAAGTCCACCAGATAATAGTGCTACTGCCTTTCGTTTCTTATTCCCATGCGTCTTAGTGTGCATATCGGATTGATCTGAATTGTTGTTTGACACTATACTCCGAGGCAATATTTACCTATATTTAATTATCATTTGTGCTAACATAAAAAGTACGTTTAATGATTGTTAATTAATCGGCATTAATTGATTATATCAATGGATTCTGTCCTTTTTATGATATTTGACTTGTTTATACTATAAGGACTTTACATATTAAAAGTAAGACAGATTTAATAATAACACTACTCTTATACTCTTCAAATTTATCGGGTCTTATTTCAATACTTAAAAAAGTTAAAGTCATTGTCGGCTTTCAAATGTCATAGCGATTGTGGAGTAAGATTGCAAGTTCTGTCATTGTACGGGATTTCTCTATGTTTGTCTTTTGTATTGCCTTTAATCATGTTAAGATCATTGTACTTCATTTTACTTTAATTCATAGATATCTGAATCATAGAATTAACTGCAGAAATCGGTTATATGATTTAAATTTGGTTAAATAATTTAATACATATAGAATTACCCCTTCAAATGTATATCCAAATATTAAAGTTAGTTATTCTAAACAGTATCTTATTTTTTTCCTGGTCTTCAGTTGAAGTTTCATATGTCATAGCACAAGAAAACACTGACCGTCTATCCATAACAACAAAGATAGAACCCAATCCTTATGTCTCCTCAGTTTATAAGATCCCTGAAAATACATTTTTTAATTTCAGTTCTGACAGTAAAATATGTCCTACAAATAATTGTACTCAAAGATTTGAGAATGGCTTACTTTTCTCGCTTAGTGCTGATAACATCAAATTAAGCGGCATTTTAAAAATAGAAGACAAGAATACTTCAAAAACGAACATAAATAATTATCGTCTTCTCAAGACATCTGGAGATTTCTTTATCTTAAATACTCAAAACAAAGAAGCGAATCAAACAACCAAATTCTTTAAAGGCTCGTTAGAGATTGGTAAAGAATCAACAAAGCATATTTATGATATTCTCGGCATATTAACAATGCCGTCTGGTATGTTTATACTGGAGACAGAGCCCCTACTAACAAATGAATCCGGAACCAATGTTTCCATTGTACCTGGTGCTTTTAACGAAGGCAACAAAGCATTTTCACCAAACCCTATCAATATCAAAGTAGGAAGTACCGTTAGATGGACTAATGACGATACCGTATTTCATACTGTAACATCAGGAACAGGACCTGCTGACCAACATATGGGGAAAGTGTTTGATTCTGGACTTTCTGGTCCTTCGGCGTTAACTACAAAAGGGAAAACATTCTCATACACTTTTACTACAGCAGGAGCATATCCATACTTCTGTGAATTACACCCTACTATGATGGGGAAAGTTCTAGTCTCATGAATAGTCAATACTATCAAACTTCTATTTGAAATGAGTTATAAGGAAGCACTAGCGATATGGGTTAAATTGATTGTATGATCTCTGATACATGAAAGATATTATTCTTATTTTCGTAGAGATTTGATAAGAAAATATATAATCCTTAGGAAAGTCATAGTTAGAAGTATTTTTATAATTAGACACATAATCAAGTATTTGATTATTGCTAACTTCTTATTCCGTATATCAAAGAACTAACCTAATGTAAAGTCTTTATCGATGCTTCAATGTATTACACTTGGACATCATGTGTATGTAATCAATAGACGCATTTACTAGGTAATACCTATAACAGCATTAAAAAATATTGACCATTAACAATATGTCGATGTACATGTATGTGAAAAAATAGATGTTCCTTTTTATTATATTGTATTCCATTTTTTGATAATGGAGGAAGTATTAGCGATGATTAGCTAGCACTTATTTATACTGTCTTACCTAAATTATTACCAGATATTGTGATATTCTTTACTATTTTGAAACTCTTTCCTGAGTGAACATCGGTAATAACATACGAAATAATATAATTTGCTGGTGGAAATGGGGATGTTTGTGTTAGTCTTAACTTTGCAGAGACTTCTGTATTTTTATTATGGGAAATAACATTTAATACGGGAATATCTTCCTTTCCAAATAATACATTTCCTTGCTTATCAGAAAGAATTATGCTTGCCGTTAGATTAACTAAATACAATTTAGTATTGTTCTCCCCTCTCAAGGGCATATATGTAAAGCCCACAGGCTCAACATATAGTATTATGTCTTCACCAGGTTTGAAGATGTTCGATTTATGTACATCATACACGCCGTATCCTTCAGTAGAATTAACATAGGCATCAAATTGAGAATGAAATTCTGTACGATTCCAAGCTGAAAAATATTGTTCTCTTGCGGCTCTAAGATCAGTAAGTGGTATAAGATCAGCAGTAACGTGAGAGGATGGCGATAGTGACGATGTTAATGGAGCATTTATATTTATTATCTGAAGTGAATTTATCATTTTTTCTGCGATTGGCAAGTCTTTAGAATATTGTTGTATTGGGGAGCCAAATGCAATTGAATACCCTTTACCATCTTTTACCATAAAATCACCCAAAAATCTAAGATCAGAACCTCTAACTTTTGCAGTGAACATTATTTGTTCTGCAGGATTGTTATCTGCGATAGTGGTTAAAGATGAGGTAGTTAGATTAAAAGACTCAAAGGTTTTGCTTATTCCTTTTATAGAAGCATTGGAGAATGAAGACAACGTCATATCTTTTGGAAGACTTAAAGGTATCATTATGGCAAATCGGCTGTTTAAAGGAGAGCGGAACGAAATAATACTCTGTGATGTGTGTATTTTTTCCCAATCGGATGGATATTGTATCCTTATTCCATAAGTAGAATTTGTATATGTTAAGAAATTAGTTGTTGTAGTAGTGGTAGTATCTGCTTGTGAGATAGCTTTCTGTAATGGTAGATTAGGACTGTATGCTAAAGTACTGGCAATTAACAATAAAGAAACTGTCGAACTAGATAAAACAGTTTTTGATATATTAATAGTCATAATTATAAGAATATTGCTTTATTTGCTTATTAAACGGTTGCATTATTTAAATAATATATGTTCTATTTTTATAATCCGATTTATTCCTCTTTGAAATCCTCAACGTGATTTGGGTTCTGTTGAATCTAGGGGTACTTTTTCTGAGTGGTGCAAGTTGGGTGATTATTGCAACGTTGATGGTGGAAGATGTTTTTCTTTTAGGCCGTTAATGTAATCATGGCTTTTAATCACCATTTCTAAAGTAATCCTCTATTTGGTAGAGTGATGTTATTCTTTTCAGTATATTTTGACAGATATTACTGTTGAACCACAAGGTATGTCATATAGTTCTTGGTTCAGTCTTTTTATTGATTGAACATATCTTATTGTATTAAGAGCATCTCGCAGTAATCTATATTCATCTACCAACTTCGAAATCTTCATTTTATTAACTCGATGTATCCGTCTATCCACTTTAGAATATCTTCATGCTCTTTGAAATCTTGCACATCTTTGTCCACTATATCTATCTGTGATTGAATGTTTTTCTGTTCCCATCATCCTTAGTAAGTAGCTTTGCCGCATCTTCAAGAATGCTTTTCATCTTTTCTCTGAATTCCATATTAGAGGTTGCAAAGGTTGCCTCCGATTTTCAGAAACCTGGAGGACTATATTAGATCCAGATAAATCGCAAGAATTTCTTAGCCATTTGGAGTTACTAAAATACAATGTATTGGTATCAAACTCAACAACAAGCATTAAAATAGGAAATAGGAATGGAATCTATAGGGCAATTAGCAAAACAAGACATTCAAAGATTAACGAAAGATTTGATAAGAATAATGGTCTTAGGATGTGTAGGTGACAAATGAGCAGATAATGATTCAGTAACATAAGGAGAGGACAACATACGCTAAGTATTGAACAGACATTTGATCTGTCTATGAGAAAGAAAATACTAAAATATCTGAGTGGTTTAATTTATAAGATTTAAAGAACAGTAATAAGAAAAAGATATGAATTTAAAACTGTAGGTATTTAATTGGTTAATTGGTAAGAACAGATTTTTTCGATTGATACAAGAGAAACATCATTTACTGATTATCAAAACAATAGTGAAAGTATCTTTATCTGTTATAGAAAACTGAGACAAATTTCATTGGTTCGATGAGTCTATGCTATCTGTTAGAAAAGTAGGAATAAACTTGTCAAATTTAATCAGGGCAGAAAAGAAGAAGAAACAAAAACCTGAGCAAAAACATCGTTAGAATATATGTGAAAGGAAAGTAAAGTATGTCACAACATAAGTCAAGATAAATATGACAAGTCAAATATCATAAAGAACTTTCATACAAGTAATTTGATGCTAAAACGTCAACGGAAAATGAACTGCAACAGTGACTATACCATGCATCAAGTTCCCAGAAATTTATGAATATGCCAACTAGTGTTATCATTATTCACTCTGATATTGCCGCCACTAAACATTGTCAATCATATCTTTTAGTGGAAATAGAGTTATTACTCATGCATATATTGATGGGAAGTGCATCAAACAATAACAATGAAATTTATAAGATGGAGAAAACTAGTAATTAGTTTATTGATGGTAACAATTTTGATCTTATAAAATATTGAAAGACAATCTGAATATGAGTTAATACATATTTTTAACTTTATGTCAGCCTCTTCATTTTTCTAACATGAATTTAGCAACAATTGATATATTAATTCATATCTTATCTAATAAAATTGCTAAACGACTATCAAAATAAACTCCTTCGATTTATTTTCAGCCAATCTATATTTTGTTGATAATCAGGTATATATATCAATGTAGACGTTCCCAATAACGATAAGAATCTTCCTTTATTTTAAATGACATAGATCATTCCATGCTATATAATCAATAATATATTCGAGCCCTTAGAAGGTTTACGTTCAGATGAGTTCTTCATCTCCTTTAGGTATGTGAGATTAGTCTAGAAGAGAATAATCATAGTTTTATTATTATGCTAATTTACATTTTACCTATTATATGTCGATAGGTGATGATCAAGACACATACGATATGATAATGGCTAATATATTGAAGTTATGTAGGAATGGATGCACAAAATATAAGATAATAAAAGAAACGCATCTATCACACGATCAGATAAGAAGAATTATGGCAGAGATGATGGATAGAGAGTTATTACATTACATTGAAGCACATAGCGTCTTTATTACGACAGACAAGGGGTACGTATTTCTTAATAGAAGACAGCAACTGAACACCTTTCAAAACAATTGTAAGATAGTTGATAATAAAATTAAGACCAAAGAAGAATTGAATTCAATAGCAAGCAAGCAAAACATAATACATAGAAAAATACAATTATGGACTAACAAATATCAAAACGAATTTGCCATACGATTAACTGGGGCTTCGACAATATCCGTATCTAGTGATGACAGCAGCAACATTTTTCTTGCATCCACAAATCCTAAAGAAGATTATATTACAGTAGTAGCTGAAACTGACTATTTTGAAGATTTAAAGCATGGATGGGAATACACTCTAAGTCATTTAATTGAACAATACAAACATGAGATTCTTACTGCATCTTTACAAAAGTATACCCCAACAGCAAAAAATAAAACAAATAACACAAATGAAGAAGAAGGAAATAATAATAATAACAAGGCAGTTTCCATTAGACTTATTCCATACATCAAATGTGGATATTGCAACTCAGAGTTTATTACTGAAAAAGAAAAGAAGGAACATGAATTAGAATGGCACATCTAATACAATCCGAATGTGTTATATGATTATTCATTGATAAATACGTAAATCTGAACTTGTAGAAGTGTAAGATGATAATTATAAAATCTGATCTACTATGCAATAACAAAAGCAATCAGCAAATAGAAGTTCTAAAGAGCCAGTAGAAATGAAAAATAGTTTATTATTTGTTATTTTGATTTATGTACTCATATTCTCTATTATTTTAGATAGAGGAAAATCTGTCATTGCAGAGTATTTTCCTATCCTAATTGTATGCGATCTTCTACATTTACTACAAAGAAGATTTTGAGTCACTCTATTAGATAGATAAAAACTGATAGACGTATTAGTCAAATTATCATAAGGAAAAGTGATAAAATTCTCAGTATTTATTTGTAATGGATATTTGCATTAGATGCTGAGCAACTTACTTGTATTACAACTTTATTATACTCTTGTATATTCTCACATCTCATTTTTGTCCCTTCTCTTGTTACTTCCGGCTTATCAAATTCATGTTCGATCTGTAGTTTGAGTTTGAGTTGTACAAGTATCATTTTTCTTGTTTCTTCATCTAATTCGCTAATAGTTTCAATAAATAATTTGTGAGCTAATTCAAATGCAGGACTGGCTGAAGAGAAAAATAACTTAGAGATCGAATGGACGATTGATAGGAAAAGGCAACTTTTGCAAATCTGCTAAAGGGATCTGAATGGTTATCATCATTAAAATAACTGGAGATCCTGCTTGCTATACATTTTTTAAAAATTGGAAAAGAAATGGAAAGAATAAGAATCTATAATATTCAGACAATTCAAAAGGATTTCAAAAATATCGTCAATGGCCTCTGAACGCTCTCATTCATTAGTGTACTGAGCTTGAACAAGCCACGCAAGAACTATTCCATTGGTAGTAAATCTGTAAATAGGTATAATAGCAGAGTTTTTTTCTGCTTCTCTAATCCCATTTTCTGTGACAAGACCTGAGTGGATGAGATCTTCTAACCTATTTCGGATATATGTTCGCTTAAAGTGTAATAAATAACTTTTACATGTCCTATATCCGTTAAATTCATCTTTAAATGGTCTATGTCGTTCTATCAGCCAATTCCAGTTCTGTGAATACAAAATCAATTTACCTCTAAAGGCATATAATTGGGTGCTCATAATACATTAACAATATCTTATTTCTGAGGATGTCAGAAGAAATAATAATTTATAATGTAGTTTATGGGACCCTTACTCTGATTATTTTAATAATAAATCTATTTTTTTTATCTAGGTAAGTATATTTGCTCTTTAAATTTGTTAATTTTTTAGTATTTCTTAGCTATCAATACTATATTGTTGTAAAATATCATCATGAAGATCTAAGTTTTACTTTAGTCAAATTATATACCAGATTATTCTAAGTGTTCTTGTGGAATGTGGCTGTAGGTGTATTAAATGCAAGAGTGTGCATCTAGAAAGTTTTAGCTTTCTTTCCAGAGATAAGTTTGAGGAGATTCATCATACATGCTTATTTTGCGGTATCCATTTTAATCATTTGGACGGAGATACGTATATTTCGTGTGAAAACTGTCTTTATCCAAAAGCCTAAAAAGAGGATTTAAAACTATCGACCAATTTCTTGTGATAGATGCTCTTACAATCTTTGTTCCTGCCTTCTTCATTGTTTGCAATCTGCCGTACAGTCTTGAGTTTCTTCTTATCATATGCTGACTGAAGAAAATTGTAACAAATAGCGCAGACTTCTATCATTTAGTAGATCAATTACTTTCCAGTATTTTAACTCTGCTCATGATGGAATCGTTTGTATTTTTCGTCTTTCATTTATAACGTTTGCAGGTACTTTCTTTATTGTATTTTAT
>JAICSL010000031.1 GCA_025936955.1 Nitrososphaeraceae archaeon | reverse complement strand
TGTCAGATATAGGATAGACTTGTGATGATTAATAGATACTATTGGATTATTAATTTTAGATAACCATGTTAACCAAGATTTAAGACCTTTCATATGATTAAATTATTTTTCATATATGAAGGCATATGCTTGTATATTACAATTGCCTTGCATAAGGCGAATCACGAATAGTAGAGAAGAATTTATCCAGATTTTTTATTTAACGCCTTACCACAAAGATCACAGAAGTATACCCCACAAGTAGTACAGAGGACGACAAAACTATTATTTGCTTCTTTAATTCGTACTGTAATAAAGTCATGTTCGCGAATCAGTCTACTCGGGTCACGTATTGGGGAACTGTGCAGGTTAACAACTTCTTTTTTCTCTATTGGATAAGTATGCTGTGGTTTAGGCATCTTTATGGCTGCTTGATTAACTTCCATCTTGTCAATCAGTTTGCAAGTTCTATTAAAGAAATGCTAAACCTTATAAACTAACATTGGTAAATCTGATAGTTTCTAGACACACATATGAATTATAACACTAAGCTAACATAAAAGAAGTAATCTCTATGGATTGACAGTTATCTTTGTTCAGCTATATTGTTAATCAAGTTTTTAATTAAACATGTCTTCATCTGTAGTCTGATGAGTAGGATGAATGAGAAATCTATGGCCAACGAAAAGCTGTGACTATCTATACAAAAGTAAGTCGTCATATGCGACGATGAAAACGAAAACAGCAGCAACAATGGTGATAATATCATTGATAGTTGCTGCCGCAATTATAGCGTCGCCAGAGCTGCTATCAAATGGATTGACTGCTGCCTATGCTCAGAGCCTTGCAGGTATTACTTTTCCTCCGCCAATATTTGACACTATTAGAGATAAACCTGCATATGCAGTCAATATTCCTTTTAGCTCCGATGGCAAATCTGTATTTGAACCAAGGGAGATTTCTATTCCTACTGGAATGACAGTCATATGGTTTAACAATGACCAAGGACAACATACTGTGACTATGCTACACAATAGTAGCTATTCTCCACCAGAAACATTTGATTCAGGTGGAATAATTGGAAGTGGCGGATCCTTCATACATCAATTCAATACACCTGGAAGATATGTATACTCTGACCAGTTTAATCCTTCTGTACATGGAATAGTCAATGTTGGCTCAGCTGTAGAACAAGGAAAGAACTTTAACATGTATGTAGGTGGCATCAATAGTTTACCATTCAATGCAAACAAATCACAAAGTGTAGTGCTATCATTTGTACCAAAGACGATTAAATTCCCGCCTGTGATATCTCTAACATACAATGTCACACTTCTAGACTCAACAGGCAAACTAATGTACAGCCATACATATGATGATAGCGACGGAATACTTGACTTGGAATTAGTACCAATTCATAAGAATATACAATCTACTACGGATGGCACTTTGCAAAAGCAATTTACTACCTGGGGTCCTGATTTCATAGGCCAAGAAGAATTTAACACAGATGGAGTATTTCATATCAGTGGACCAGTACTAGTACAGAATTCGCCATACTCTCTGGTAGTATCCATAATTGCAAGCAGTAACAGGGGACTTCAGCAGCCAATATCACAGACATTTGAATTACCTGCAGCCATACACTGACAATAAAAATAAGAATAATGACAACAGGCAATGATGAAAGAGCAAGAAAAAGTCACTCATTTTTCATTTTTTTGAAACATGTATATCTGCTTTGTCGTTTCAAATAAGATTCACACATACTCAGTATTAAAATGGCAAAACAACTGAGATAATATTATCGAGCCAGATTTTGTGTAGGGCAGTTGAAGATTAAAAAATGGCTTAATAGTGAAAGTAGATATTAGTGATCACACACACAAATAACTTAATAGTATAAGTGGGTAGGTAAAATAATATACTTTTGCGTCCAATAGCGCCGTCAACACTAGTAGCATTTATCAATATCCCAATCTTTATAGAATTACGTTCTTTTGCTAACCACATCTCTACAGTATTTAAATAAATTTAAATGTAGAAAATTGCATAGATAACATAGTTAACTTAATTATATTAACTTCTTGATTGTATGATAATAGTGCGTGGTATATAATTAACATGTCTGTTACTCCTTCAATAACAGTATCATATCGAGACAGAATTTACATGATTGAAGATATAATACTAAAGCTCGTTGAATACGGTGAGCTAAACCAGACTGCACTAATAAGCTTTTGTGGATTGAATCTAAAAAAGCACAGATGTATACTTGATGAATTAGAAATAAATGGTTTAATACAAAAAGATGAATCGCCATTTGGAAAACGAATGGTTATAGTCTATAGACCTACACAAAAGGGAATAGAATTTTACAGAAGTGTATTGGAGCCATATGAAAGATTCTTTCCAAGAAAGAAAGAATCTGTTGTTATTGTTAACAATAATAATAATAATACATATAATGATAATCTCGCAGGAAGGCCAGTAATAAAATCAAGTCATAGCAAAAAAGAAGTGGAACAAAAACACCAACAGGAGTTACCACTGATAGAATCATATTAAATTGTTTGCAATAAACGACAAAAAATCTATAGCTAAATAGTAATCCTATCTTCACTATACTGTATTGCAACCATTCTATCTATTTCCTGCTTTTTCTTGATATAATTTCCATATCTTTTGCTCCAAGAACCAATAAGATTTGGGCCTAGATATATGTGCCAAATTTTATTCACAATCCTCTGGGCACACTTTGATAGTAGCATGAGTAACATGTAATATGTTACAGCAACCGATTACATGCAACCTCGAATAAATAAAGAATAAAGCAAATGAGGATTAATTAATAAATCTACCATATGTATATTTGTGGTGTTTAAAAGTGTTTTAGGATAATCTCCTTGTATTGGTAACGTTTGCACTTATAAGATGAATTACAACATCACTAATGGATAGATAGATTCTATCACATTAAGAAATTGTTTTTATTCATCATTTATGACTATTCTATTATCGTTGTCTTACTCCGGTGTATGAAACTACAATTAAGACGAGTGACAAGTAACATTTTGATGAATACTGCCGATAACTTTAGGTCTGGTTTTTTTCTATAACATATATCCTCTCAAACTAGATTCGATTGAATTTTCAGCTGCATCTATTTGGTCCCTCGGAATTGTCTTGAATCTTAGATTCGTAGTGACAATGACAAGAGCAAAATCCAATATATTATTTTGTGATATTTTCTGGAATCTCAAACACCTTAGAAAGATTTGTGGTAGGTTTATCTTTTAATGGCATTATTCTAACGTCTCCTTCAGAATTTGTATTACATGTTTAGATAATGTCTATTGGTTGTATTATAAGAATAAGAAATGTGCAAATTAATACATAGCCTATTTCAGTACATGAGAATATCTGTCAGAGCGGGACTTCAACTGTTACGTCAAATTTAGTATAATACTTTTTTACTTCCACTTCACCATATTTGGACTTGAATTTCCTTACTATATCGTCAATACTAATATTGTGTGTTATTGGTTTAGCTGTAACAGCAGTTCCTATGCCATTTACAGAGATCTTCAAGGCTGGATCGACTAGCATATTCTTATACCAGTTGGTATCAGATCCTTGAACTGGAAGCAAATACAGAGTGTTGTCCTCATACACAAACCAGACGGGTCTAGGGATCTCTGCCTGATTTTCTTCCTTTAACACTAAGGGTTATCTCGTTTGCGCTATTCAGCCTATCCTGAATATCGGCTTTGGACATTACAACATTCTATAGTATACATGTCAGATATGAGTTTCACGAGTTAGTAATATGATAAAATGTAATATTTGCTCTTCATTTTCGATGAAATGAGTATGCACATTGTTGGAATGATGTAATCGTTCTAAATCTTATTGAATAAGAAAATAAGAAACAAGAGATGACTATGATACTGATACAATTGCTTAATATGATAATGTCCAAATATTCTCTGTTGTTCTATGTTTAGATGTTGTATTCGACATAATATAGTAATGTTGGAAGACGCTACTGTCATTGCTGTAATTCAATGCAAAAAATAACATAATGGACACTCATCAACTATGCAAGATCAAAATTCAAACTCACCAACAAAGTCTTGGTCTTCATCGCAACTGTCAGTAGTATTAGCTCTCGTTACTTTGGCGCAGTTCATGGTAGTAGTAGATTTTACTATTGTACAAGTAGCTATGCCATCGATTGGAAGAGAATTTGGTGTATCTGTCAATGTATTGCAATGGATAGTTACTGCTTATGGCTTGACTCTAGCGGGCTTTTTGATGCTTAGTGGTCGTGTTGGGGACATCTATGGTCACAAGAAGTTATTCGTGATAGGAGTTCTACTGTTTTCGCTTGCCTCCTTGACAGGAGGTCTTGCTTCTTCTGAGATTGTTTTGATCCTTGCAAGAGTAGTTCAAGGACTTGGCGCTGCGATGGCCTCTGCTACAGGACTATCAATTCTAGCTGCTGTTTTTCCAGAAGGCAAAGAAAGAAATCGCGCTCTAAGTGTTTTTGCGGCAGCTACAGGTTCAGGTTTTGCTGCTGGAATGATCTTGGGAGGAATAATCACAGCAAGTTTGGGATGGAGATGGGTGTTTGACATAAATGTGCCAATAGGAGTCGCTGTATCGCTGTTATCAATAAAGTACATTTCAATTAGTACCCGTAATGGTACCAACCGTCATCTAGATATTTTCGGGGCAGTTTCGGTAACAGCAGGGTTAATGTTACTTGTTTATTCTCTCACCACTGCACAGAATATTGGCATCGGATCTCCTCAAACACTAAAGCTACTTTTGTCGTCAGTAGTAATCCTGGCTGCATTTCTTTTGATAGAGTACCGCTCAAAGGCGCCTCTTATGCCTCTTGGATTTCTAAGAAGAGGCTCAATCTTCGGGGCAAACACAGTAGGCCTGCTTCAGGTAGCACCATTTGTGGGAATGGTATTTATTCTGACTAATTATCTTCAGCAGCTGCGGGGATACTCTGCACTTTCAGCTGGCCTTGCATTCATTCCTATGGGTATTGTATTTCTAGTCATTTCTGTACTTTTGTCAGCGCGATTGGTAAATCGTTTAGGTGTCAAACCAATCATTATTTCCGGGATGGTTTTGCAGACAATTGGCTATCTACTCCTTTCATCGATCTCTGTCGAAGAATGCTACTTCGGACTGCTTGGCCCGATGCTCCTCAATGGGTTTGGGACTGGCCTAGGCTTCACTGCCATCAACATAGCAGCACTTACTGGAACTAGGAGAGGAGAAGAAGGCCTCGCTTCAGGGTTGATTAACACTTCTCGTCAAATCGGAGGCCCTATAGGTCTGGCAGTACTTTTGACAGTTGCGAATATCGAAAAACCGCATACAACGGATCAGTTTGTTGTACAATCAGCAGAGGCAATGGTAACAGGATTTGGTTATGCGTTCTTTGGCAGCCGCTCTGCTGACGGTGATAGGAATCATCTTTACTGTCTTATTCATACAGGAAAGACAACGTAATCAAGCTTGGGTAAGGGGAGAGGATTACCATTCATAGGAGCAAAGCAAGCAATGAGTTGCAGAGCTAACAGAAGTTATTACAAAAAAAATACCTTTACAACTTAACTGTTTCTTGCAAAACTTTGCCCTACTGCAAGCACATTAGAGCCTGAAAAATTAAGACCTTTCATTATTTTCATAAAGATTAAGTAGCTTTGATTAGCATAATATTTAATTAAGAGAATATATCATAAAAATTTAATGAGATTATTTTATAATAGTAATAAAGTATTCTTAACAGTTATTATAACAATCCTTTTAATATCATCTACTCTTATAATACCAAATTCCATTATACAAAACGTATTGGCTCAGATAAATAGCAGTAGTAATATACCGTTAGCATCACCTACTTTGAGCTGCGATCCTAACTCACCGCCATTGGCTAGTGGTTCTACAGGACCAAAAGTAAAAGAGTTACAACAGGATCTAACTAAATTGGGATACGATGTAGGTCCTAAAGGTACTGATAGTATATTTGGACCAGACACACGAACTGCTGTAGACGAATATCAAGCAGATCATGGTTTAAAAGTCTATGGCAATGTTGGTCCTGAAACTTGGGCTTCAATATGTAGTTCATTAGCTTCATCTAATAACACTAACGCAAATGAAATACCATCATCTACAACATAACAATAATCAAATGATAATGCAACATCATTAACTCACCCGCAACAACAATAGGAGCAAAAACTAACGCAACAATCACCAGTTGTTATTATCACAGTTCCTCTTACTAATGAACAGTATCTAATCTAACAGCACAACTTCTATCAGAACAAGAAACAATCGCTGCTACCTGCTGGACCTCATCCTCAACTAAAACACCAGATCCTGCTATTCAATAAATCATCGATAATATTTCATCTTAATTCTAGCAGAAAAATACTCTACCACATCAACTGCATATAGTCTTGATATATCTTAGAGAAAGAATGAAACATTATGCAAGAGGCTGGAGTGATAATAATTTAGCAGTAAATTCATCGTCTATTATGAATATAATACTAATCTTTGCTATAATGATTCCGCTATCGTAACATCGTATTTCTTAATAAGAACGATTCAACGTTTAGTAAATATAGTTGAAAGAAGAGCTGTAACTTGTCTTTGTGCTCGAATTCAAGCTTAATTTTTCTATGATCAACGTCTAATTGATAGCTGTATTACTGCTAGTTTCCAGCTTATATTTTTAACATCTGTTTTATTGATTAGATTAGAAACAAATTTGTAATTGTTCCCACCCTACTTGATATAGATTTTGGTAACCGAATAGAATGAATTAATCTTTATTAATATCTCTGATAATAAGAGTTAAATGCGTAAAAAATTACTATATAATTTTTTCTATAAACAATCTATGCGTAATAGCCAAATTAATATTAAATTTCAGTCTATGACTCTAGTGATTTTATTTGCCGGATTATTTGTAGCAATTTTGATATCTTCATTATTATTGTCTGTTGTCTACTCTCTTTCTAGCTCTGCCAATAATATCTCAAAAGTCGACTCGCCAAATCAATCGATAAATCTCTCATTTAAAGAACTGCCTGTTAAAGTCAAAGAGTTTATTTTAAATGATGTTGTCAATAAATCAAAAGCAGCTATCGTTGTGGGTTTTATAGATCCAAATGGTACAAAGGTATATAGCTTTGGAAATATTTCAAAAGCAAATAACATACCAGTGAACGAAAGTACTATATTTGATATAGGTTCTATCACAAAAACCTTTACCACCCTAGTCTTAGCTGACATGGTAAAACAAGGAGTTGTTAATTTAAACGATCCAATTGAAAAATATCTTCCTGCGAATGTAAAGGTTCCCCAATACAATGGAACCAAAATAACGCTTGAAAACTTGGCAACTCATACATCCGGTCTTCCATTTATGCCCTCGAATATCTGGCTCAATAATACTGTAGGGAATTTGAATCCTAATTATAATTCAACTCTATTATATCAAGGGCTAGCAAATACTACTTTATCTAGCAAACCTGGTACAAAATTCCTTTATTCCGATCTTGGTATTGGACTGCTAGGGCATATATTATTCTTGAAAGAAAAAATTCCTTTTGAACAGCTTGTGAAAAACAGAATTCTTGATGTCCTAGGTATGAATGATACCAAAATTACTCTTCCCCAGAATGATATTAAATATAGATTTCCAGTAGGACATGCAAAGGGATCTGAAATTCAAACTCCTAAAGTTCCCGATGTTATTGCAGGAGCTGGCGCATTTCGCTCAACTGCAAATGATTTGTTGAAATATCTATCTGCTAACATGGGTCTACTTCATACAAAATTAGACGAATCCATTACGCTACAGCACTTGATACAACATACCGGTATAATACCAAATCCAATGAATTATAGCGGATATATTGCCTTAGGATGGGCTGTACTTACTAATTTGGGAACAGAGACGTTAACTCACGCAGGAGCAATCAATGGCTGGAATTCTTTTGTAGGGTTCACTCCTACAAAACAAACAGGTATCGTATTACTATGTAGCTGTGATTCAAAGGAAGCTGACATGGAAAAACTTGGTTATGTGCTACTACATTTAATAGATGCACAAAACTTAATTGGTAAAAATTAAAAGTAATCCAAATTAAAAACTCATCTATGACAAATGTAGAATTTTAAACGGTTCCCACCGATTCCGGACCAACATGTGTGATTCTACTCCTCTCTGGGCCTCAAAATCATGTCAATTTTGATTTACAAACCATGGTCTACTCACTGCCTAATTAGTGTTCTAATAATTATTTATATTGACCTATTCTTCACCTAAATGAATAGTGTAGAATAATATCTGAATATTATCTGCGCTTTGTTCTGATGGCCATTGTCAACACAGATATAAAGTCAGAATTTTGAATCAATAACAGGTGTTCTATCTAAATCCAATGAGAGCTCTTTAGATAAAAATAAAAAACAATTAGACTGAGATTATAGAAGAGCTAATCGATTCAGGAGATTTGATACAACAACTAATATAAATCATTTAGGTCTTGGAATATGCTGCTATTGATATTATCTATCTTATCTATGACTCTAGTTGCATTTGTGTTGGGGATTGGAATTCATATGGCTGATGCACAAAATTCATCTTCAAATATATCATCATCTTCATCTTCTTTAACAATAAATGGAATTGAGTGTAATGTCAATGAGCAATTTCTCTTCCACATACATGCTCATCTAGATGTCTTTGTGAACGGTCAGCTCATGTATATCCCACCACAGATCGGTATCATTCCTGAAGAATGCATATACTGGTTACATACACATGACGGAAGTGGTACAATACACATTGAATCACCCGTAAAGAGTGATTTTACGTTAGGACAATTCTTTGATCTTTGGAAGAAAAAAATGAACAATCCTCAAATTTTTGATAATATTTTCAATAATAAAGACATGCCGCAAATATATACAAATGGAAACAAATTACCAAGTGGAACAAACTACAAGGATGTTAAGTTGCATGCACACGATGAAATTGCCTTAATTTATGGAACACCACCAGATAACATACCTTCTAGGTATGATTTTCCACAAGGGTTATGATTAAGAATTGATTAGTCATAAATATAGATACTTGTTACACCCATATCTGAGATGTAGTTTCAATTGATTATGATGATTTTGTCGTTGTCATACTGAGCTCATGCAAATTTCGTTCACATAGATATGTAATAGATATTAAGATTGAACGTAATCCAGTGATAATTCTGAAACAAACATGATCATCCTATTGATGCAATGGATCATCCTATTCACATTCACCCCTGCCACGGTGTGGTTCACGACGAGCCACTTGACTCAGCAAAATGTAGCTCAGATCATCCTTTTGGCCTTGGCTTCGTTTGGAATGGGAATCCAAGGAGCAAGAGAATTACATGAATTCATGACTATAAGATGTAACTGTAAAATACTTTTTTGCACTGATAGCGTATAATGAGAAAAACAAGATCATTATTGATTCTCCTACCACTTGCTTTTGGTATCATACTGGCATCTACAATCTCTGCAGCTTCAGTAGTCGTATTTGCCCAAAGTAATAAAACAACAACAAATGTATCACCAGCTGGTAGTCAGACAACAAGAATAATCAATCAAACAACCATACCAGCTAATCAAACCACTACTACAATCCAAAAAAAGTCAGAACCAGTTGGAACGGCATCTCTTCCTAGTAATGAAACGAAGTTATCTCCTCCAGGCAGTCAAGCACCATTACCCTCTGTAAGCAATAAGACAACGACTACTCCTACTGGGAATGCAGCAACTACAATAATCAATCAAACAAGCACACCAATTAATGTGACTTCCACTAATGCAAATACTGCAGCTAAACAACCACAAACATCACCACCACCATCAGCAACTAATACAACAACAACTAATACAACAACAACTAATACAACAGCAGCTCAACAATCACAATCATCTAATAGTAGCTCACAAAATCCTCTATCCAAAATTCCGGTAATAGGAAAGTTATTTGGCGGCAAATAGTAGCAATACGATAAGTTTTTACTGCACGGTCACATAGGAAATATAAATCCTCTTATTTTTTATTTGGAATTTAACTACAAACGCTGCAAGAAAAGATAGCTATTGTTCCTATTTTTAGTAATTATATAACATATATTAATATATAATTAATATATAACAAGCATAGGCCATATCAAATACTATCTTTTGAGTTTAATTTTTCACATATGTTTCTGCAAACCAAAGGAGAAAAAATTTGAGAGAAAATGATGTCATAAAACCAATACAATCACGAGAGTGGAGCGAAAATGCATGAAGTTGATTTTTCCAGTAGCAATTTTTTAGACCCTACTATTATGATTCACATATTGTTCGAAAAGTTAAGTTTATTCTGGGTTGGGTTATGTTTTTAGATTTGGGTAAGCTATGTAACCAATTGGCCTGTGTAGCATCCTTCATTCTAAGCAAACTGCCATGTTCAAGTACAAGTAAAACTGTTTGTTTACTTTGTTTAGT
>JAICSL010000306.1 GCA_025936955.1 Nitrososphaeraceae archaeon | reverse complement strand
TGGAATCTTTACAGAATACCGTAAATTCTACTAGTCCTACTATGAGTAAGACAGTTAAAGATAGCGTAGACAAGATTGATGGACTGTTACAGGAAGCTATTTCTGTAAGAATAGAACCAGATCAGCTAAAAAACGCAACTGTTCATATATTAGCGATTAATAATCTTCTAGCAGAGATTACAGAGCATTACGGAGGAGCCTACGGAATAGAATCTGAAAAGAATGAAAGTAGCACACAAAATAAAATCGTAAATGTGGCAGACTATCAGAGTGCGCAATCACTTGCTAATCAAACAGTCCACATGTTTGATGATATCAAGAAGCTTACATTGTCATCTAATATTACGTCATCTACTGCGTTTGAAAAAATTAGAAGCGGGCTGACATCTCTACAAAATGCAATTGATACGAAAAAATCATTCAGCGAAATACAGCAGTTAATAGGCACACAAATTCGTCCTAATATTGAATCTGCGTTTGATTTGAAGTTAACCACCGAATAATCAAGGACAACAAAATCCCTACTCATTTTTTATTTTAAGACAAAAATAATACAAAAGTGATCTATTAAAATTCTCGTAATAAAAATAGTTATTGGAGGTAATTTGAAAAGATTTAATGAGATCCTTTTCTCATGTAAGGGGGATAAATATTGGGGCTGTCAATAATATCACTTAACAATATCTCGAATAATGAAAACAAATCGGATTCTTATGATGGGAGTAAATTATCCAATAATGACAGATCAAATGAATTATTTGCTTTAATTCTCGTATCTATGCTATCTGTCATATTCGCTATTACTTTTACAAGTGTGTATTTTCACTCCCACTTTGTCCTAGCACAACCTTTATCCTCCTCTACGGATAAGGCTAATTTTCAGCAATGGACTGATAGAACGAATAACATCAGGATACAATTTAATTATCTGCCGCAAAATCCGGTAGTCGACTCAACAACTAAGATGAATTTCGTCGTTCAGAATTTAACAACAGGTACTAATCTCAAGAATCTACTAGCAAGAGTTGTTGTTACAAATGGCCAACGATTCTTTAAATTTGACAATATTACTATTCCAAATGGTAATTTCACAGTACAATATTTATTCCCAGACACAGGTACATACCAAGTAATTGCTAGAGTCGATGATTTCAGCAGCAGTATCAAAAATTTTTCTACGTTATCGTCTTTTCAAGTTCCTGTCTCAATCCAATTAACAGGTCCTGACAATAATTTAATTACTATAAGTGTTGTATCTGTTATAATAGCTGGTGGTATATTGTTATATTTTCTTTTTCTATCCAGGAGAAGAAAGGAAAACAAAAAAGAAAGCAAATATAGTCCGAAGTGAGTTGTATTGCAATGAGTTTAAATATTTTTAGAATACTCAGATCGTTTTTAGACGATGATAGAAAAAAAGTTATCCAAATTCAAAGCCTTGCTTTAATTTTTTGTCTTGCTATGTTTTTAATAACTGCTGTTACGCTACCATCTCCATCAATTTGGATAAGAAAAAAACAAGCTTTTGCCGATGGCTTATCTCAAGAACAAATATCCGCCTCTTTAGGAACGCGAAATGCAGATCTGCTCATTAAAATGACACCTCCTGTAGTTACAAATGAGACATTGCAACAAGGTCAAAATCCAGTTATAGAATTTAGATTATTTGATTCAAATACTAATAAGTCATTTAGTCATGTCACTTATTTAATTACCGTAGAGAAAGATGGAAAACAATTACTCTTAGACTACTTCCATGCTCATGACGGTGACTTAAGAATGGTAATAAAACCAAGCAATAATGTATCTGGTACAAGTAAGGTAAACATCAATGGACCACAAATTCCTTATATTGGCGCATACATAGGCTCGGTGGATAGTCCTGTAATTCTGACAGGCCCGCTGTTCTCAAGCAGTGGACTATATCATTTTATAGTAAGAGTGGTCACTGTAGATTCTGATGAGGGTGTCCTCCCAGATGACCAACAACATATCTACGATAGCTGGTTTAGTGTTGGAAATACTAAATATCAGCAAATAGATATCAATGGTAAGCAGATTCCTATAAAGATTATATCATATTATGATAAGTTGAGTGACTTCAAATTCGACAACAAAAGTTTGCAGATGCAGTTCGATATGCCGTTTAATTGGAATGTAAGTAGAATAAATAATACAAGCATTTTTGTTCATCAGGAGATTTCTGTTCCCAAACCAAATATTTTTACAGCTAACAAATCGCTGTCTGGAACTGTAAATGGAATTGATATTTCAAAGGATATTGCACTGGATTCGTCATTACCAGATAAGGATATAATTCATGTTATGCTTCCTAAAAATGCAATAGTGCAGCTTGCAGATCAGGTGAACAAAAATGGACAGACATCTGGCGGATCTATGAAATTTGCTCTACAACCTAATATGAATGGGACTGTAATGGGAGGAATGTCTCCGGGTTCAATGGGAAATATGTCCATGTCTTCTGGTTGAACGTCATAGTCACAATAACACTAGTAATATATTACCTGACTACCTGATGCCGATACCACAGACTTCTATGTAGTATATTACGACTGCCTGCTGCTGAAGTCAAACAAGACTGAATATTCCAAATAATTTTGTTATGTCAGTAGCTCGCTAATCATAACATAACAAAAATAAATAAAATAAATAAATA
>JAICSL010000126.1 GCA_025936955.1 Nitrososphaeraceae archaeon | reverse complement strand
TCTCAGATTGAAAGGGCTAAGATTGAATCAATCGAGCAGCTTGGGAGCGAACGGATTGTTATGATTAAATTCAAACTTTTGGACAATAGCTTGAGAATAATTGTGGCCGAGTTTTTCGGGGGGGGAAACATGATTTTATGTGACGAGAATCTGCAGATTCTCTCTATTCTTAATCCTATTGAAGTAAGGCATAGAACTTTAAAGGTTGGATTGCGTTACGTTCCTCCTCCGATACGAGGGACTGACGTATTTAATTTCTCACTTGACACTCTCTTTTCAATAAGAAGAACACAAGAAAATGATCTTGAACTTTCAAGATGGCTTGGACGAACTATTTCAATGCCTAAAAAATTTGTAGAAGAGATTATAAAAAGGGCTGAGACGGATACAAAGGAAGTCAGTCAATTATCAGATAGCGACTTAACAAGAATTTATTCCTGTATCAGAACCCTGGTTACAGATGTTACACTTGGAAAGAATCATGAACCCATTGTGATCATCGATGAACAAGGAAAGCCGGTAGACGCACTTCCCATTATAACATATACAGCATCAAAATTAAAAATTAAGAAGGCTTCATCCTATATGGATGCTGTAGATGAGGTCCTTAGTAACTTTATTTTGGACCAGGGTAGAAATATGAAGACTATTGAGATGTCTAAGCAGGTAGCTGTTTTGGAACACGATATTATTGAACAGAATAAAGCGAAAGATGAAGTTATTGCCAAGGCAGCTGCAATCAGAAAGTTGGCTAATGAATTAATGATGCTTCATTCTAGTGGCTTTACTAGTTTTGACGATATTGATAGAATAGAAACGTTACTAAACACAAACTCTGCGAATATTATAAAAGAAAAAGGATTAAAGTACATAAAATTAGTCGATGAACTTATTCCTCTTGAATCCAGTTTACCCAAAGTATCTTCGATGCTATTTACAAGAGCAAAAGAGATGGAACGCGGCAGTCTTTCGATAGACGAAGCAAAAGCAAAATTACTCGAACAAATTGACAAATTACGAAATCGAACGGCTGCGATTCACAAGAAAATTGTTGTTAAACAACAAGTTAGTAAAGAATGGTTTGAACGTTACCGTTGGTTTATAACAAGCGATGGCTTGCTAGCAATAGGTGGCAGAGATGCTTCATCAAACTCTGTTGTTGTTCGTAAACATTTAACCGACAATGATCTAGTATTTCATGCTGAAGTTTATGGTTCGCCATTTTTTATCATTAAAAATGCTTCTGTAACGCAGAACATTGATTTAAGTCTGCTCCAAGTAGCGCAGGCAACAGTTGCTTTTAGCCGAGCTTGGAAGGACGGATTATTTAGTGCTGATGCGTATTGGGTAAATGCCTATCAAATAAAGAAAGGAGCACCAACAGGACAATTTCTTCCTAAAGGTTCATTTGTTATCGAAGGTAAACGCAATTACATAAAGGGAGTTGAGATAAGACTCGCTATTGGAATAATGTATTTAAATAGTCGGTATATTGTAGTCTGTGGACCTAGTGATGCTATCAGACAGAGATCCCACGTTTACTCGATATTAATTCCTGGAGGTATGGATCCGATGAACGCTGCTAAAAAAATTAAGAGTGAACTTATAAATGCAGTTATAGATGATTATCCATTAGAAAATTTTATCAAAACAACTAACGTTGATGATATCATTAGAGCGATTCCATATGGACATTCAAAAATTTCCTTTACAGGTAAAGGAAAAGGCGAAAGAGAGCAGATACCTGGTATGAGCTCATCTGACAACGATGAGCAAAGTAATTAAGACTAATGCTGAGATGAAGTAACGTGGTGAAAAAACCCATCAGGCAGCATGGGGATGCTAATATGACAACTAGAGTACTCGTTAGAGATATTATGAATAGTCCTGTCATTTCAGCTTTGCCCCAAGATACCGTCAAAGACATTTCTATACGGATGAAAGATGAGAGAATTGGAAGCATAATAATTATGGAAGCAGAAAAACCAGTGGGAATAGTTACTGATTGGGATATAGTTTCTAAGGCAGTTGTTAAGGACATCAAACCAAGTATGCTCAAAGCCTCAGATATTATGCAAGAATTGCGTACGGTGGAAGGCGAAGAAGGGGTTACTGAGGCTGCTCGAATATTGAGACAGCATAATATCAAACGATTAGGTGTAGTTTACAAAAATCGTCTCGTTGGTATTATTTCTACCTCGGATGTCATCGCTGTTACTCCTGATTTGGTTGACGTGATCTCTGAAAAAGCGGCCATTATCAGAGGGGAAGTAGGTCGTTCAGCTGGGAATATATCTGGATATTGCGACGAGTGCGGAGAATGGTCGGACCTCTTGAAATATGAGGAAGGTACTTTTACCTGCGAAGAATGCAGAGGCGAATTAAGTAGTTAATCCTATTCCAATTTTTTTGGCCGATGCGATGTTAGGAACTGTTGCTCGCAAGTTACGTATATTTGGCTTTGACACCTTATATATTAAGGATATTTGTGATAATGAATTATTAGAAATTGGAATTGAACAGAGAAGAATTATCCTGACTTGTGATAAATCTTTGTTCAAACAGGCCATAAAAAAAGGAGCATCAGGTGTTTTGTTGAAAGGAGTCGATGAGAACGAAGACTTGGTTCATGTGTTGTCTGCATCTGGTGTATACTCTATCAATTTTGATATTTGTAGGTCTCGATGCTCTGTATGCAATGGATCGTTAGTAAAAAAGAAATTCTCTGACGTTAAAAAAAACACTATACCTGCAGGCGTCATTTTATATCAGAAGGAGTTTTTTGAGTGTGTAAATTGCTACAATATGTATTGGGATGGCAATCATTTTTCTCGTATTCGATCTCTGATAAATAATTTAAATATCAGGTTAAGAAATTCCAAAGAAAGAAAATCAATTGAAACTGTTGACAGTGTAGATTGTATACACTGATCCCTGATCGAAGCTATTCAATTATTGTATAAAATTCAACATCTTTTTCATAGTATGCAACAAAAGATTAAAATCACGTTACTCGACGATAGAATCGTAGGATGAATTCAAATCCTACGTTAGAACGAACTATAAACAAGGTTTTATCTCAAAAAGAAACAGATTTAGTTACACAAATTGATTCTGCTTATCAACAGTCATTAATCAATCTTGAGGCCTCTAGAACGAAATTAGAACATGAATATAATAGAATTATCGAAGGTGCGAGAAAACAAGCAGAAAACCTCAAAAGACAGGTTATTGGGTCAAGTAGACTTGCTGCTAGAAACAAACAACTCATAATGATCGAAACAACTGTAAATCAAGTCTTTCAAGAAGCCAAAACCAAGCTCTCAGATTCATATAAGGAGGAAAGCTACAATATCCTGTTGACTAAGATGATTGAAGAGAGTGTTGCTGGAATAGGTTCAAATGATGTTATTATAGAGTCCAATAAGAATGATTTTGGTAAAGTCAAAAATATCATATCCGACTTAACAAAGAGCAGTGGAGTTAAAATAAAATTGTCTGAACAACCACTAAACAATATTGGTGGAATACGTATTATGTCAGCCGATGGATCTATGTCATATGATAATACCTTAGATTCGCGCATTGAAAGGCTTAAACCTTTAATAAGGAAGGATATTGTCCAACTGCTGAAAGGTGTGGAATAGATTGGTAGCCAAGGGAAAAATTGTTTGGATTAGCGGTCCAGCTATAAGGGCAGATGGTATGTCGTCTACTAAAATGTATGAGACTGTTGAAGTAGGAGAATCAAAATTGATAGGTGAAGTTATAAGATTAACAGGAGATGTTGCATTTATTCAAGTTTATGAATCAACTTCAGGCCTAAGGCCAGGTGAACCAGTAGTAGGCACTGGTCAGCCGCTATCCGTGTTATTGGGTCCTGGAATAATCGGTAAGATCTACGATGGAATTCAGAGGCCATTAGAAGAAATTGCTCAAAAATCTGGATCTTTCATTGGGAGAGGAATAATTACAACTCCAGTAGATCTAAAGAAAAAATATAGGTTTAGACCTAGCGTAAAGAATGGAGAACAAGTTAATCCTGGTTCTGTACTCGGTACCGTTGAAGAAACACCTCTGTTAACACACAGTATCCTAGTTCCTCCATATCATAGCGGGGGTAAAATCACTGAAATAGTAAGTGAAGGTGATTATGATATAGAGCATCAAATTGCTATTACAGAAAAAAGCGGTAATAAAGCTGGACTTAAAATGTACCACAAATGGCCAGTTAGAAAGCCAAGACCTTATGCGGAAAGATATGATCCATCAGTGCCATTAATTACAGGACAAAGGGTAATCGATACTTATTTTCCTATTGCAAAGGGAGGAACAGGTGCTATTCCTGGAGGCTTTGGAACAGGCAAGACGGTTACATTACACCAAATTGCAAAATGGGCTGATTCTAAGGTTGTAGTATACATTGGATGTGGTGAACGTGGTAATGAAATGACTGAGGTATTAGTTGAGTTTCCTCATTTAATTGACCCGAGGTCTGGTAGACCGTTAATGGAAAGGACCGTTCTAGTGGCAAATACTAGTAACATGCCAGTAGCAGCTAGGGAGGCATCGATCTATACTGGAGTAACTATTGCAGAATATTATAGAGATATGGGATATGATGTCGTGTTAGTAGCTGATTCGACAAGTAGGTGGGCCGAAGCCTTGAGAGAAATGTCTGGTCGTCTTGAAGAAATGCCTGCCGAGGAGGGATATCCATCTTATCTTGCTTCAAGGTTAGCTGAATTCTATGAGAGAGCTGGCCGCGTAAGGCCTCTAGGTTCAGCAGATAGAACAGGTTCTGTGACACTAATCGGTGCTGTCTCTCCTTCTGGAGCAGACTTTACAGAACCAGTCACAACACATACAATTAGATTCATCAAGACCTTTTGGGCGCTTGATACTAGATTGGCTTATTCGAGACATTATCCGTCTATCAATTGGATGCAATCATATTCGGGATATCTCGAAGATGTATCAAAATGGTGGAAGCAAAATGTGAGCGCAGAATGGTATGACTTGAGGGCAGAGTCATATAATATTCTTCAAAGGGAAGATACTTTAAAAGAAATAGTCAGATTATTAGGTCCAGAAGCGCTGCCGGAGGAAGAAAAATTGGTACTGGAAGTTGCAAGAATGATAAAAATAGGTATTTTACAGCAGAACTCATTTGACAAAATAGATACATATTGTGGACCAGAAAAACAGCTGAAACTAGTAAAGTTAATGGTAAAATTCTTTAAGGAGGCGCAAAAAGCCCTTAAACAAGGTTCGTCTTTGGCAGATGTTAGGTCTATGCCAGTTATCACCTCAATTATAAAGGCGAAATTTGAAATTCCTGATGATCAGATAGTAAAGTTGGAAGAAATAGACAGACAAATGATTAAGGAATTTAGTCAAACAATTGCAGGTGAACAGGAGCAGGAGGTAAAGGCAGTTGCCTGAATCAATCAGTGTGGAATATACTAAGGTAGCGGAAATTAAAGGTCCTCTTATTATTATTGATGGTATTACAAAAGCTTCTTTTGATGAACTTGTAGAAATTGAAACAGCGGAAGGAGAACGAAGACTGGGTAAAGTATTGGAAGTCGGGTATGGTAAAGCTGTAGTGC
>JAICSL010000354.1 GCA_025936955.1 Nitrososphaeraceae archaeon | reverse complement strand
GATATGACTTTAGCGTTATCTATAATCTCCACAGTATTAAATTGCATATTAAAAGGAACAAAATAGCGTATATTATTATCATCTACTATAGATAATAAAAGAGGTTTAAATTTCGGATCTATCTCATAGCCAATCCCACTTATAATTACTGCTCCTAGAATAAATGTTAAAATGACAAATATAATAAATATGGAACCTATTTTCAGTCTTTGAATTAATACAATAATACCGTAAGCTGCAAATATGGAAAGGAAGATCCCAGATAATACAATCCATCTGTCAGCAACAAGGGATATCTTATCTGGAAAAGCTATCCAGGAAAATGAGCCTATAATAGTAATTATTAAGGGTATCTTGAGGATAGGATTTTTCAAGAACTTGTACCCAACTATACTTGTGGGAACTAGCAGACCGTTTATAACCAAAAACAAGTTGAATAATGTGCTAGGATTATATGTATGAGAGCTTAAAGAACTGCTAACGCTTAGAGGATCAACTTTTAACGTGTTCATGTTTTCTTGTAGAATATGGTCTAGAAAATTATGACTTGTAAAAATCGCTATTGAAAAAAGAGATAACACAAACAGGGCACAAAGGCTAATCGCTCTATCCCTAACGACAAATGAATAAATTAACAATGACAGTGTAAATAGCAAACCTATCATTCTGTCAGCAACAACGGTAAGGGATGAAAGAATCAGAATCATCAAATAATATTTCCAATTTAACTCTGTTTTTCGATTATGACCGATTAATGAGAACGTTAAAAACATGGTCGAAATGGCAAATATATCTCGGTGAAGATCCCATGTTGTTCTCAGAGTTGCGATCTGAAAGATTGAAAACAAGGTTACAAAAAGGCTATAGCGCATTCCAACTTTGAGCAATTTGTGAGATAAAAAAAATATAGAAATGGAAAGCATTCCGAACATGAGTATGGCGATTGTCACGACAATAACATGAGCGGAAAGCCCCATTCCTGTTTTTATCAGATGAAGAATGGACACATACAATGGGAATTGTGAAGAGATCTGTATCCAGTGTTTATCAAAATTGGTAACCATTGGCATATAATAGTTTATTACGTCATAACCAACCGGAAATGGATATGCAAATAATTCAGGGATGAGCCGTACAATACATCCTATTGGAAAGATCATTAATGCCATACGTCTTTCATTATTCATAAATTTCAACCTAGAAATATGAGTACCTAATCTGCTCATCGACCCTTTGTTTATAGATATCTACTATTAGATATTCTTTTGAAGGAATTTTAAATATAGGATGAAACGGTCATTTTTGACATTTTATAAGTATTAACTAAATGACACAATTACATCTTTTAATTTTATTAGCGATCTTTTTAATAGATATCCCTCAAGAAAAGTTCGTCCTGTGAGATGATGTATAATATCATATATTTATTTAAAAGCACTATCATCCAATAATACATATCAAATGAGGTGGAATAGAAATAAAAACAGATATTTCTACTTATTTTGACATGTATAAAGTAGCATAAGCGCATTTACTATTGAAGAGGCTACAGAACTACCTCCTTTTCGACCAATATTTGTTATAAAAGGGATGTTTGTCTTTGCAAGCTCTTGTTTCGATTCAGGGGCAGAGACGAAACCAACAGGAACGCCGATCAAGAGTGACGGTTTTGCAAGACCTTCTCTGACCATTTTAATCGCTTCATACAATGCCGTAGGTGCATTCCCTATCGCTATTATTGCATTCTGCATTTTGTCAACTCCTTTATGCATAGCCATCTCAGATCTGGTTTTATTATGTTTTTGGGCCTCTAATACAAGGGTACTATCAGATATATGACATATTGTCTCTAACTCTAGATTTTTAACTAATTTCTTATTGATTGCAGAAAGCACCATATCGACATCTGTGATAATAGGAGATTTCTTTTTGAAAGCGTCAAAAGCAGACTGTATTGCATCCTTGTGAAATACTATTTGTCCTTCCTTTGCGAAATCAAAATCAGCAGTAGCATGGATTACCCGCCTGACAATTGACCACTCTAACTCGTTATAGTCATGGGAAATAATTTCAGCATCTATAATCTGAAAGCTTCTTGTTTCTATATCAAATGATCTTTGAGACAATTCTCTGCCTGAAGATCTATCACAATCTTTAGAGGCCAACTTTTGTTTCAACTTCTCTAGCACGT
>JAICSL010000028.1 GCA_025936955.1 Nitrososphaeraceae archaeon | reverse complement strand
TCTAATGCATGTGCTAGCTCCTGTGATGCATGCTTTTTTAGCTGATCTGCGATATCTCCATATTCAGCTCCCTTCAACGTATTACTGAATACGACGTATTGGATAATTGCTTTGTACTCCCTGGCTAAATCTTCATTTAATCCTGTGATTATTTCGTTTTTGACTGAGGATGATGCTCTCTCAGCATCTGCTGGTTCAGAATTTTTTGACATAGGCTATCGTTCATTTGCATCTTCATAAAGTTATCTATACGAATTGACAGAGATGACGACATGTTACTCATCTAATGAAGACAAATCGTACGTCATATATCATTATTTCAGATAATATTTTTGTTTGTTGCTTCAGTTTCTGTTAATATGTTATTGAATATTTATTTTTGATTTGGAAAAAGATTCGCATCTATTACTACTGCTGAGGTGTAACCTCCTGGACCTTTATTGCTAGTAATTGGGAGTCTAATTGCGAATACAGCTCCTTTACCATCAACATTATTTTGGGCCCAGATCTTGCCGCCATGTGCTTCTATTATGCTTTTACAGATAAACAAACCAAGTCCTGTTCCTGTTTCAGACTTTGTAGCAAATTTTGTGAAAAGCCTAGGGTATATTTCGGGATCAATACCGCTCCCAGTATCTTTTATGCTAATTATTAATGCCTGGTCCTGATTATTTTTTTCATCTTCTACATTTACAAATATTGTTCCTTCCTTTGTGAATACTATAGCATTGCGTAATAGATTCGAAATGACCTGAGTTATTCTATCTTTATCTGCTTCAAGAAAGAAATCTTTGGGTTTATACATTATCTTTACTTTGTCTCCATTAGGACCGTCCACTGCTAGTAATGCATTTGATATTATGTCTTTAATATTAACATGTTCTTTGTAGAGCTTGAATATACTACTTTCAATTCTTGAAGCATCTAATATATTATTAGCTAAGGCTTGAAGTCTTTTTGCATTTCTAAATATTATTGAAACGATCTCGTCATTAGGTAATATCTGTTTTAGTTCCTCTGAGCCCAATAGAAGTGGCTCTATAGGCGTCCTAAGTTCATGTGCAGCAATATTTATGAAATCTCGTTGCATTTTATCATGCTCTTTTAGTTGCTCATAAGCTAAAGAAAGTTGTTTATTAGATGATTCCAATTGTTTTTTCCGTTGATTTAGGATTTGTCTCATGTTATCAAATTGCATTGATAATTCGCCTATTTCGTCAGCTCGTACATTGCTTTCCATTTCATCAAAACCAAAATCACCACGAGTCATCTGTATTGTTGCTTGTTTTAACCTTAAAAGTGGTTTAATAATTGAATTTAGAGATATGTGTCTACCGATAATAAGTGACGCCACACATGCAATAACACTAACAATAATAATTTCCTCTTGTTGAATGAGGATAAACCCATTAGCTTTTGTAATTTCGTTGTGAAGTTCAGCGTTTTCCGTATTGATCCTTTTGTTTATTGTAGTCTCTATTTCGCTACGGATATCGTCAGCAGTTGAGATTAGATTTAAGATAGATTGGTCGTCTAGTCCATTATCTTTTGAACTGATCAATTGTAAAGAAATAGAAGAATATGCTGATGTCAAATACTTAAGCACAATAAAAGTTTCGGTATTTTCTTTCTTATCATCTACAACTATATTATTTAGTTGAGTTACTAATACGGTTAGCGTCTTGCTATCCTGTATTATCTGCTGCATTTTTTCTTGATGCAATAACTTTGTCACGGGACTTATCAATGCAAAACCTACAACATCTGATGATATTTTATTAACTGAGGATTGTATGTTACGCAAAACTAAAAGTTCTGGCAAGCTTCTATTTGCAGCTACATCAAAAGCGGCTTTAATTTGCAGTGAATTTAAAATACCTACTACTCCTACAATTACTACAAATAGCGCAATAGTCACAAATGCTATAATAAGCCTTGACTTGATTGTAGTTACTTTGGTCATATTTTTGATAACCTTGGCATCGTAATATCTTTTATTATCTAGGAAGTAGAGTTTGTATTCGTATTAATCCATTTATTATGCTAATCCGCTCCATTCTATAATCACTTTTATGGCTTATCTGGATATGAAAGACACCAAAAAAAGATAGATCTTTCAAGAATGCCCTCGAAATTCTATGGTAAACTTATCATTGAATGTTATACTCATAGATGTTATTGAATCTAAAAATAACGAAGGAAACAGCAGACATATATCTCACTTTCCAAATAAAATAAACCCTTTCAAGTATTACAAAACAATCTATATTTTATCTGGCTTAATCCTATCATACCATCGGACAAGCAAATGATCATGGAGATTGTTGGTTGTATGTCTAATGCAAAGGTATTTGATAATGCTGGTAAACTCTAAAGAATATAAAACTACTTGGAAATGAGGAGGTAGAACATGAAGTAATTGCTGCAATTTGAAAGTCAGTCGCAAATAAGGAGGAAGCAGGGTTTTAAAAGGGAAAGAAAAGCCAAATGTAATAGGCATCTGATCTTCGAATGAAGTGATCTATAAAGTATATACTATTTATCTTAGAAAAATTGTCTGTCATATGTTGGATGTGTTCATGCCTCTTTTTGATTATAATCATTTATCTTCTGTTTAGATTTATTCTTCTGATACAAACCTTGTATTGCAATCGACTACAATTTTCTTATATCAAAACAGGTTCATTTTTTTTATACTGCATACTATTCATTTAGCATCGTTATTGTTTGTGTTGGCTTCTTAACATTTGTATTTTTGCTCTTATCCATATCCATATTCATATTATCTGTATGCAAAGAATAATCAGTATTACCAGTCTTATTATTATTCATATCAGTTGGAATTATTAATATGCCAAATATCGCCATTATCCCAACGATTACAAGACCTATTCCTGCACTTCTGGAAATCCATATTCCTTTAGACCATATCTTTTCTCCAAAAATAACACCTGCAAATAATATCATCCACAGCAAATTCATCCAACCTAGGGCTACCATAAGAAGAAAATATGGCCAACAGCAGCCAAGACAGTAAAGACCATGATATGTTCCCATCTTTAATGCACCGATTGTCCCACTACTCCATCTTCTCATAAAGAAACTAAGTGGAGACTCGCAATATCCAAGACACCTTGCTTTTAAGGAACTAAATTGATATGCCCCAGATGTAATCAGCACAATTCCATAAACTATTTGGAGCTGTTGGGTTTCAAAATGTGTAAAGAATTGGTTTACTGGGACGGACCAAGTCAAAAGAAGCACAATCCCTGTCAGAGCCCACACTAAAAGGTAAGAGCATACAAAGAAGATTATGTTGATGGAACTAGTAAAAATTGATAGTAACGAGGATGACTTGTTTCCTCTATTGGTAGTTGTGTTAAAGTCATCGCATTCTACACATACTGAAGGCTGTGAAAACTGGATATCTTTACCAACAGTATTATCATCACTATCCCTTTTTAACAATCTATTGTAAAGTAAAACCATCGGAGTAATTGCAGGGAACATCATTGCAGTCATTCCAATTGTCCAGCTGATAGTAAATAATAAAATTGCAACAGGATTGTAATCCATCATAGCTACCATCATATTAGGTTGATCTTTCGATAATATCCAAGAAATAGCTGCAACTGCTATTATTGAAATAAGAATAATTTTCCGGATTCTATCCATATGCTTACATCCTTTATTCTGGATAAACTTGGAATGTTAGAATAAAAAGATTTTGTTAATAATCAGCTGGCCATTCAATCATTATCTTAATCTATACTAAGATTCTTTCAGAAAAAATCGATCTTTTCTATCAACCTGCAGCATCATTCTGTTTCTGACTACTTCAACCGATTAGATTGTATGATGATCTTTGGCTGTGATCTATAACTTTTCTTATATGACTCCAAGTTTATATTGTTGTTAAGGTTCGATACTGTTGTTGATACTGATTCAAATATACTGAGGAAAATTTCGCCATATATAGAATACAATACGGAATATTTTTAGAAACGGTATTAGGAAAGATACCAACAAGGCATTAGCATGTGAATATATAATGATATCAGTGCCAATATATTACAGTTTTATTTTTATTATTCTATAACTCTATAGTTAGTGATTTGTTGTCATTAGCGCTATTTAACAAACTATACATCCACAAATTAAATAATTAATTATTTAATTAATCAAGGCATTAGATCAAGCGTCATCTTTAAATCATCTATTTCTTTTTTTATGGTTTGTTCTTCTGTCTTATCTGCAGTATATTTCAGGAGTCGCTCACATGCTTCAACTTCAGCGTAGATAATGTTCTTTTTATCAATACAAAGACCATGGGGATCATCTATAAAGGAGTAAGTAACTTTCTTCTCTTTCTCTTTACAGCCACAGGTCTTGGCTACAACCTTCAAAGGCTCTTCCATATTTGCTATATTCATTTTTTACCCGATCTACTCTAATCAATCATGTAAGATAAACAATGATTAACCATGTTAACTGACATTGTCAATAGAAGCTTAATTGTACTCGATTTTACATACTCTATTCCAAGGTACAAATCTTCTTTTTTATTTTTGATGTAAGTTATCAACAGTTAAACTAACATCGTGAGGTTAATTACCCTATTAAGACATTCGAATATTTTATATTACTTCCTAACTAATTACGTTAATTACAAAGTTTTGATTTTCTTGCTCAAGTCTTTAAAGTCTATCTTATGGTTAAATAGAAGAAATGAAAAGGATATAGTTGAGCTGTATGATTCCATAACACCATTTGTGCAGCTGGCACTAGATAACAATAATTATAATATGCTTAACTTTGGTTACTGGACTCAATCTACTCGTATTCCTTTGGAAGCTCAGATAGAATTCTGCAGACTGGTAGGAGAATTTGCTAATTTGCAATTCGCAAAAAGAGTCATAGACATTGGAAGTGGATTTTCCACTCCAGCAGTACTTTGGAACTCGAGATATAAGAACAATCTTTTAGATATTATTTGTGTTGATATTAATTCCAACCAATTACATGCAGCTGCAAAAGATATAACTTTTCCATTTGTACCAATAACTGAAGATTTATCTTATGATATGGTCAACACTAAAGTAAAATATAAGCCAAGTAGCTCTAACACCGTAATATCGTTAGTAAATGCTACTGCAACGATATTACCTTTTGCGAATAACTGTGTTGACAGAATAATTGCTTTAGAATCAGCACAACATTTTAAATCATTATCTCAATTTTTCAGGGAGTCTAAACGAGTGCTAAAACCTGGCGGATTAATTGTAGTTGGAATTCCAATTATAGGTTCAAATATTTCTCGTCAAACTTTGATGCAGCTTGCAAAACTTGGAATCCTTTATTTTACTTGGAGATCTGAGCATTATAATTTGGAGAATCTAAAAACAATAATGCACTTAGAGGGCTTTGAGATTCAAGAACTTCAGCATATAGGACACAATGTCTATGAGCCATGCGCGAATTATTACATTGAAAATAGGAAATTACTCAAACAAAGACTTAATACAAAGGTACTTCCACTTACAAAATCCATGTTTATTGAGTGTCTGGAGAGGATTATCTATATTTCAGCATTGAAGATGAAAGATTCATCTCAAAAAGAAATTATTGATTATGTATTGATAAAAGCAATTTCAGCAGGGTAGAGGATGGGCTTAATTAACTACATATAAGAGACGAATGTAATGAATTAATCATCAGCATTTTCGAGTGTAGGTAATTTTCATATAAAACTAATTGCATATTATTTGGCTTCTGTTCCCCTGTTTTGACCTACTTTTGTGAATTGATATAGTTTTCAGATCTGTAATAACCTATGTTAGACTTGCTGATAGATTTTAATATTAACTATGGTAGGTGGATATCTAGAGCATATGCAACGAGGATACAAGCTGTTAATTGCTGGGGCTACACTTCTTGTTATCGGAATAGTTTTAATTGGAACAATCCTTCTTATGTTAAAGCAACAGTCATTCTCAATTAATTCAAGCAGTGAAACAATTTCTCCCGGTAAATCTATGTTAAAGACTTCAGAAGTAAACGCAGGAAAAAAGATGGCAATAGTTGTATATTATCAACCATCCGATGTACTTTTAAATATTCAAGTTAGACAACAACTAGACCTTGCCAAAATATTGGACCTTAACTTTACAGACAGATTGTTTACAAATTTTATGCCAATCAAAGATGGTATGGATAATATTATGATTAGAAATTTGGGGACAAAACAAGTGAGCGTAAATACCATATTTGGCAGCAGTGAATTTTTTGATAGCGTTGGCCAGCCTAAAACCATACTAGGTGCTATGGCAATAGCTGGACCATTATCATCGTTCATTGGAATTATTATTCTGATTGTTGGGGGATTATTTTTGATAAGGTATAGAATAAGAATAAGAAAAGTAAGAAACACCAGTGGCAACAGCAACGACAAGTATCAAGAATAGAATATGATATGAAAAATAATAAATATATTGTTGTTATTTTTTTGATGCTCAGTACATCTAGGAACCTTTTGTTATCCCATGCCAGAACATAGTTTGGATCTATGCCTAAAGCATATCAAAATATGTTATAGCATTATTAGTAAAATGTATGTTTCAAGTGTCTATTCTTTTATACCTGCCGTTTCTATTTACTTGTAACTTTTATCTATGTCGGTAAGTTTTATCTATGTCGATAGAATATCTGTTGTGGTATGTTCAGACTAATAATAATCTCGTAATTGATGTACGAATAAAGATTGAATTAATGCAGATGCAGAATGAGACTGCTTCCATTATATTATTGTAAAGGAACTTTTACTTGGCTCGCTGAATCTCTACTAATTAAGAACTATAATACCTATGCGAGTTGCGAGAGAAATCAAACAAATGCCTTATAATATTTTGTCCAATTTTTCCACTATCATTATCTCAGACTTGGCATATGTAGAAGAAAATATTATGTCATATTCTCGACCAGAGGATGTAATAGTTCTCTATTTGTTGCTTTGCTAAAAACACAGGCACTAACCCAACGCTTACCCTTCGATGCTTGCTAATCCCAATAGTGTAGTTCCATTAATGGCACCAGCAATTGTTATGCCAAAGTACCAGTAGTCAGTCCACCCAGAATTTTGTTATTTATCTTCATAACCTCCACTATCTAGTCATTAATCAGTTACTAGTAGTAGTAGTTTACTAATATGGTGCTAACTATATTTCTCTCTATATCTAGTCTTGGATTCAGAATGAATGCTTCTATTCTGGAATTATGTCCAAACAGTAATCATCTTACTGCCAGTTAGGTCTAATAATGTGTAACTGTTTAATAGAATAGGAAACAAATTTTCGTACGATATGACAAGTGGACATATCCTATAAAAATCAGCGGATCTATATGGCTAATTACGATATATCTACAATTTGAGGAAAGCATCTCTAATTGGATCTGGTAGGAATTCTGAAACAATGTTGGCCGCTTCATTTTGGGCAATCTTCTCTTCAGATTTAGAAAAAGATAATTTATTCTTCTTTAATTTTTCTACTGCCTTATTAATTAGATCCTCTGACCATTCTCCCATGGTTTCATTATTATGAGTTAATTTCCAAGTCATTTAGGAATAACAGCATTTGTTATTATATAACTACTCTCAAGGTTCTTTTTCTTATATATCTGAATCAAATAATGGTTTCAGAATGCCTTACTGATATGACCATAATGTTTCTTGTAATACTCATGGTATTGTTGTTATAGAAGTTACCGGATGTATTTCCGCCCAATTACCGTGTTCTTTATCTAAAACATAAGATCCAGTAATATTTACGTGGCTGCCATTAGGAGGGATAGTAATAATTTGATGAAAGTTTTGACAAGCCGAAATAGCATCTGCTTGAGTAACAGCGTTTACACAGATTGGTTCTACAACTAGATCACCAAATTGATTTTTTGTATTAGCGGAGTTTATCAAGTTTGAAAATGCAGGATCAAGTTTAACTCTTATATGATAATCGCCATCCTTTTCAACTCTTTTGCTCTCGATTACACCTAAGACAGATTTACAAGGAGTAACGACCTGAAGTCTGGTTGGATTATAGACGTGCTTCCAGAGTGTTTGGTCGCACTGATTGCTTGTAGTTGTGTCATTAGAAGGTGGAAGTTGAGAATATAGAGGAGAAGGAGATTGACCCTCTGCTGAACTATCATTTTGATCATAGTTGGTAGAGCCACTATTGACATTAGTCTCTGGCGATGATGATACTTTTTCACAATCCCCCTCTGGACTTCTATGAAAACCATTGGGGCACCTAGGCAATCCTGCATGAGGTACTACTGTCTCACATGCTCCACTTGGGCTTGTATGAGTACCATTTGGACATCTTGCCATTATTATCGATGATGGTACAAGAGTAGAGAAGACTAGAATAAGTAACACAGAAGAAATTAACAAATAGAAAATCTTCACAGATACTATCTTCAATATGATCTATTTAGTCTTGTCCTAAACTTTCTCTGCATAGCCTAGATTATAAATTCATTTACTCTATTTTGTCACCTCGTTTTGTTTTAACTGGCCTCTCCAGCATTAGTGCGGATCTTTCATCATAAACCACTTGTCACCTTTACGTTGCAACCCTTTGCAAGCCCACTTATCAGAACGTCATAAGCGATAGATAGTTTTACTTGGATTAGTGGTTGTTTTGTTTGTCGAATCTTAACTTGTCGGGCTGAAAAGTGGGAAGATTGGAATGGAATTAGAGAGGGTATACGTATCCTGAATTATTAGAAGGTTAGTTCGACCAATTTTTTCATTATCTTCTAATATTTTGCATATTTCTTCATCTTCATTTGCACCAAACAACCTTTCTATGACTATACAGTTAACAGGTTGGGAAACCCATTATCTAACGGAACCTCATTTCGGCATATATACCATAATCCTTTTCTAGAACAATCATAGTATTATTAGGTGCAATAATATGTCGAGGGAAAAAATGACATTACCTTTTGAAGTGAGTTATTCTGAAAAACCAAGTAAGAAATCGAAAAATATGAAGAGACTGGCAATCATTGTAAAACCGCAAATCCTTGATGCTATGATTTCATCTCTTAAAGAAATGGGCCTTGATGCTACGATCTATGATGTAAAAAGATCTACAAAGGAGAAGAATGAAAAGGTAGCATCAGGCAGGGGAAGTGGTACATTGGAGCTTGCATATTCCAACAGGAAAATTGTGGCTACCGTAGTAAATTCTGATGATGTTGATGATATTGTGGGAAGAATGAAAAAGGCGCTTGGCGGAGATAAAGCAGTTGTCATGATTCAGCCAGTAGACGACCTTGTATTGCTGTAAAATTTAGAAGAAACAAAAGCCAGTTTTACATGAAATTACACAGTATGAAAGAAAAAGGTGGTGATGGATAAACTATTTACTATTTATTTACTTGCTTTCTTAGCAAACTCCTTCATGCCTATATAGTTAATTGAAACACATTATTCATCTACAACTATCCCTAAGTATATGCAACGATCTATACTTGTGGGCCCCTAATAAAGCGACAAGATGGACTCGGGTCCAGAGGGTTGCAATACACTCGTGTACGTATTCTACTTCCATGATGCTTCGCTAGTAATCCTTTGTTGCTTGTTAATGAGTGAACTGGATGATAGAATTGGTTGCAGAATGCGAGTACTGCATTTCGTCATGCTAAAATGACTGCACAACCAAGAATATGACTTTTAATTCTAGTTGGATCCATTGAGTATGCTCATCCACTATTACTACCGAAGCTACCAAGAGTAGCATTTGTCGAAAGTTTCAGTACAGGTTCAAATGTTTGTCCTTTATCTGTGCTATTTCTAAATACAGGCTCATTACTTGTTTGATTCCTTCCATACAATGTAACAATTATTTTTATCATGATATTCTCCAAAAAAAGTTAACATTTGCATCCTGAGTTATACTTGAGAATTACTAAGGTTAATCTTGTCGCTAAATGTTTTGCCTCCCTTTAAGCCCCAGTATTATGTGGTTAGGTACTTTTCTGGTCTAATCTTGTCGATATTATGCCTTTTACAATTATTACGCAGAGAGTAATGAAAACAATCTGGAAGAATTCTATCGCTACTTCTAATTCACTCACTGCCAATCCTCTTGCGGGTATAGCGATGATCCATAGAATAATTAGGACTACCGTACCACCTATGCCTATGTAATACCAAATGTTACTCCATCTCTTAATGACAGGAATAAGCCAGAAGATTTGAGCTAAGCCTGAGATTATAAAGAATATTGTAACATTTACAGGCATTTTATTGAAGAACATTGGAACAATTGCTAGATGCAACATACCGGCTATGAACGTAGACGCAGCAGCTACATAAAATAAAATTTGATTTTTCAAGATTTTTATTTGCATATGTGATACTTTTTCTTATGAAGTACAACTGTGGTAATAAAGGTCTATCCCAATCAAGCTATGACTTCCAAGTATTGTCTGTAGATGATGCTAAATCAGCATACTACGATGGAGAAATAGTCGTACAACTAACATGGACCATTGGCAAGAAATAGGAAAGGCACGTAGAGTGCTTTGGAGAATTCGTCCTGCAGTTACCATGATAGAAATAAGTCGTATTATCATCCCAGAAATTCTGGTTGAGATTGAAGCTGACGATGTAATCATGTAATCAACTAATTTGAATATAAAAATTAGAAAACTAGAAAGTGGAAAAAAGAAAGTGGATAAGGACATTCGGAACACCAAAATAGTAGATCACGTGTATATAATAATGAGTATATCTGTAAGAAATGTCTGATTCCATACCTTCATCATCCTCTAATCCGAACGGTGGTTACGTATGTAAAATATGTGGCCTTGCTTTCATAACCGAACAATTGCTAGCAGCGCATATAGATTCTGAACATCCAGAGTCACAACACACTGAGGTATTCTAGTGAAATGATAGAACATAACCATGGAAAAATTTTATCCTTCTTGCTGTTGTTATCGGATTAACTTTGACCGTAATGACTTGCAGTTTTTAGCTCATTAATACTTGTGGATCACTCAAAGATGACACAAGTGATTAACAATATAAAATACTTGCACTTTCTCATTGCATCATCAACCTATAATTCTATATCTGGTAGTTGATGATTCATCAAATT
>JAICSL010000146.1 GCA_025936955.1 Nitrososphaeraceae archaeon | reverse complement strand
GGCGCCCACAAATTGTGGATATCAAAGGTATATACCACTTTTAGTCCCAATACATGTATTATTCCTAATGGTTTTTGTTCGATGGGTTTTGCAGTTCCGGGTGCAATTGTAGCTCAACTTGTTAAACCTATTCAAAAAGTTGTTGCAATGTGTGGAGATGGTGGATTCTTAATGAATGTTCAGGAACTGGAGACCGCAGTTCGTTTACAATTGCCTATAATAATCATCATATGGTGTGATTCAGATTTTGGAATGATCTCTTTGAAACAGAGACATGAATTTGGAAAAAGTGCTTTCACTACTTTCAATAATCCTGATTTTGTTACTCTTGCAGAAAGCTTTGGAGCAATTGGCTATAGTGTTAAATCTACTGAGGAGTTTCCAAGGATATTAGAGCAAGCAAAAAAATCTACAAAGGTTCCTGTGATAATATCCATCGATGTAGATTATTCGAGAAACAGCATTTTACTAGACGATGAATTTACTGCCTTACAGGTCGGTCATTTTGCGGGATAGTCTCTCTTTTCCTATTTTATCGGTATCACAGAAGGCTAACCTTTGTTGTTGACTTGATTAATTGATTAATCGATTGATTTAATTCAAGTTCTTTTGACTTTTTTTTATTTTACGTGTATCTGATTTTTTGTAACTCAATGCTGTCTAAAAAATCAGCAGGTAAAATATTTTGTAGATAGAAACATCCAAAAATAAATGAATTTGGTTATCACGTGGAACGGATATTATTCTACAATTCTATTAACATAGGGAATTAGAACAGATATGGTAGGTAGTTAGTATCAGGTAATGTAGTAATGTTAACAGTTAATGGAAATTAACCAAAAAATTGCAAAGACAGATAAATAAATCAACTATAGAAAGAATAGATCAAAGGAAAGATTCCGAATATATTGTTATTATTCCATTCCATTCCATTTAACTTACATTTAAAACTGTAGTGAAAAAGAAAGGATTTTTATTCCAAAAAGATTGATGGGCATTGAAGGCCTTTGGTGTTGATACGTTCCATACAGTCAGATGATCTAGATAAAGGATTTCTTGAGGTTTTGAATAACCTGTTACAAGTAGATATCGATAAAGAACATGCTAATAAAATATTGCAAAAGATAATGTCTAATCCATTGCATAAAATATTTGTTGCTGAAGTAGAAGAACAGAACAGTAAAAATCAAAAGAAGATTATAGTAGGAACAATCACATTACTTGTAGAACCAAAGTTTATCAACGGTGGAATGATAGTTGGCTACATAGAAGATGTATCTGTAAAAAAAGGATATGAAGGATTAGGTATTGGCTCTCAGCTTGTAACTTATGCTACTAATGATGCTCTGTTACATGAAGGCTGCAGAAAGGTATTGTTATATTGTTCGAAGAAGAACATGCCTTTCTATGAAAAATTAGGATATAAAAGAGATGTTGATACATGTGTTATGAAGTTTGAATATTGATGTTAGTCTTACAAGTTGATAATAATATTCACTAACTAGAATCAGATAATATGATGATTGGTTTAATTATGAAATTCATCATACATTTCTATAGAGGTTTGATTTTTCCAATTTTTCTATCCAGTAAGGATATTTTGAGATAATAATATAGTATGGCAAATCGACGTTGGTAAATTTTGCCAATAAAAAATGTACCTTGCAATAATTTCCACCCGTAATGCCGATCCTCTTTAATTATTATTCTATACAAAACTGTAGAGGTATTACTAATTGCTTGATCTATTGTAGGGCCTTGATAATAGAGTCAAAAGTTATTTACGTATAGTTTCATTTCTCATAATGCATTTTGCAAGTTAAAACAACTGCTTAGATTTGAACTGGTATTTCTGGAGATGTGGTTTCTGGGTATCTAATCTAGTCTTTATGTCCTTACTTTCATTAGTTTAATGCGGCCTCGAGTGCAATTTTGGATTGTATTTATATGTGCCTGTAAAATCTTTTTTGCTTTCTCTTTGGGTAGCTTTTCCGCAGAGATATATCCACAATTATTGCAGGTTATAATGTAACTCCAATCGACCATACTTGATTATCTTAATGTCTGCTTGGAACTAGATAAGTATTCAAACAAATAGACTGATATTTCTCCATCAATTACCATTTGAATATATTTTTTTGTGTGTAATTGTTGGTGAGACTGACTGACAGTAGAAATTTAATCAACATCAACTATCCTTTGCAGATCGCTCCATTTGAATTACAATATTGAATATATAATATAATTTAGCATGGATTGAAGGGCATTAAAATTGACTGATATATAAACTAGTCTCAATTTTTGGCTTCTTTATTGATAGAAGTATCGTAGATAAACTAAAGAAGTATTATATCATCAAATTATTCGGTCCCATCGGAGTTACGAAACCAATTATCTAGTGGTAGTAGCATGGTATTATCGGGCACTATTCTTCAAAAAGGTGTTTTCCATTGTGGAATTGGTATGCTATCTGGTAAGTTCTTTCCTGTGAGCGCATTGTGGGCGAATGAGCAGCCAAATAGCGAATTGCTGCTACCAAAATGTAAACACATTCAATATTCGCATTATTATTATCCTCAGTCGATAATAACGAGTATTGTTTGAAAGCAGCCTCGATCATCTGAATAGAATGAAAGTTACGATCCTCTCGTAACAAGACCTTTCCAATTGTAGCCAAAAGGTGATCTGGATTTCCACCATTATAAAGATAATCTGCAACGAGTTGACCTGATTGATTTATCTGCTGCTGTTTGTCTAGAAGTGCTGGTAATTCTTTTAGCAGTGTTTTGACATCATAGTTTAATGTATTGCTACTACTACTGCCAGCATCATCATTATTCTCTTTTCTGTCTGATTTTTTTGGAAGTCTTGCTGGAGGTACATTGAGAAAGCGATTAAGATATATTCTCATTGCAGCATCAAATACTCCTCTTAATAGCTCTGGTGTAGCTATCCTTCGTAACCCTTGATGTACCGCATTTGCGAACGTAAACGTGTGTAACGCGGCATCCCAATCACTAAATTCATTACGTATATGAAATTGTGCTATACGCAAAGCTGCAGCATAAGCTACAGAGCTGGCTAGTTCTACTTCGGTAGCACCTTGGCTTAATGCAGTCAATAACTCATTAGAAATTGATTGTGGATCATCACCGAGTAATTCTGTTACCACTTTATCTCTATTATTCCATTTTTCTTTTCTTTTAGTTTTATCGATACTTTTTAAGATAGTCGGAAATTTGCTGAATGCATATCCGAGAATAGAAATTAAATCTATTGGATGACGCCATGCATTGGATTCTTCCATTCTCTCAGCATTGGTATAGCCTGGTATCAGACTACTTAATACTGATTCTATCATCTTCTTATCATCCCATCCAACTATGTCTATTGCTTCAAACGCCTTATTAGTAAAATCTAGAACATGGCCAGCATCAAGGAAACGATGGTCTGTTGCAGCTGCAAAAAGTATGTCTCCTAATTGTTGATTGTTAGCTCCAAGTCTTACAGCTGTAACGATACATCTCTCTGCAGCTTGGGTATCATGAGATTCAATAAACTGTCTGAACCATCGCTTAATTGTATGTAGATCCGCTGTCGGCTCTGGCAAAGAGGAAACTTGAAAACGGGGAGGCATAGAACAACAATCCTGTGCTACTGCAGATAGGCCATGGTGGAGCGCATGTATCTTATCTTCTTTATCAAGAAATGGGATAATGTTCATCATGTTAGTTAGTATTGTTAATCCTTGACCCCATCCTGATAGTTTATAATGTGTTCCAAAATCAATACCAATAGAGAAAGCCTTTACAAAGCCTGCGTGAAAATGATCGTCTTCATTTTTATCAAAGTTTCCATGTTTCTCTGGCTTTTCTAACATGGGAATTATCGCCTTTGCTATCAATAAAGAAATATTCTGTCTTATCCCGGTTTGCAATAGTGTTTGATTATAAGTATTAGAATCTGTGGATAAAGAAACATTTATCCATACCTCGTTTCTGTTTCGAATCTGAACAGGAAAGGAGCGTACATCTCCCGCCCACTGATCGAATGTACCTCCATTCATTAGGTCAAAACGTGCATGATGCCAATGACAAGTGAGAATACCGTCTTTAACGGTGCCACGATGTAAAGGAAAGCCCATATGCGGACATCTGTTGTCTATAGCGTAAACTCTCGAATCATAATAAAAAAGAGAGATACCATGATTTTGAATGTTTACATATAAACATTCATTGTCAGCTTTATGTATGTCAGACAGATTGGCTGCAAATACATAATCATCATTATTGTGACCAATTTTTGAGGATGTGGCAGCTGTCATATTGATAATAACAGTTTATTCTTATTCTATTTATTTAACCATTATATTGCGTCACAGATATGCTAACTTCAACCAGTAAATAGATTACAGTTAATGAAGTTCGGATAACTGTTTTAAGAGATTATTTCGATGATAATGCGATAATATTATTTTTAGCTTTTTATTTTTAGCATATTTATTTTAGAACGCCGTTTGTCACTACTTCTCTAAACTCTCTATCAGAAGTACTCTTTCTTATTTCCATTATCTTAAAGGCATCATCGCCTACTATGTGCCTTAAGTTCGGATTTTCTGATCTAATTGCTCCTAAAATGACTTTTGCTACTTCAATTGAAGGAGTACCTTTTTCAAATCTAGGCTTAAATCCTGAAAGCCTCTTTTGTGTTATTTCAGCGTATGGTGAGTTATAATAAGTATTATCTGTTACTTTTTTTGCTGTCTTTAAATTATTATCAAAATTAGTCTTAATTATACCCGGTTCTATAATTACTACTTTTATGCCAAATTGTTCTGTCTCATAAGCTAGGGATTCAGACAACCCTTCTAAAGCAAACTTTGAGCTAACATATCCAGAAGTAAGAGGAAAGCCTATTTGGCCAGCTATAGAGCTGACATTCACTATACTACCGGTTCCTTGTTTTCTCATGATAGGTAGCACTTGTTGTATGACTCTTATAACACCAAATACATTAGTTTCAAATTGTTCTTTAATTTCTTCAATAGATGTTTCTTCTAAAGGACCTACTAATGCATACCCTGCATTATTAACTAATATATCTATTCTTTGATGTTCATTTATTATCTTGCCAATTGCTTCTTTAACAGATTTGTCATCAGTTACATCCAGGTGTAAAACATCCAAAGGTAATTGTTCTTTTTGTTTTAAATCCAAAAGTGCGTTAGATTTATCAAGATTGCGCATTGTTGCAAAAGTATGAAATCCATTTCTTGC
>JAICSL010000060.1 GCA_025936955.1 Nitrososphaeraceae archaeon | reverse complement strand
TCTCTGTTGGTGCTGCTGCTCCTGTTGCATTCTCTGTTGGTGTTGGTGTTGGAGTTTCTGTTGGTGGACAACTATCGGGAGTGTTTGGATCACAAGGAGGTGCTGTTGGTGTCTCAGTTGGTTGACCTGCATCTTGAGCATATGATATCTGTCCCTTAAATGATAATCCTCCTATACTAACACTAGAGAGAATTAATATTATTGAGAGAAAAATTAACGTACTCTTTAGATTTTTGTACAATACAGTAAATGTAACTAAAAACCTAATACTAAAAGTTTTTTAAATTGTGTTGCACAATGTTGAACAATTTTAAATATTCCAGATTGTCCTCTTCTAAATTTATACTTTAGAATACAATTATAGTCTCAAGCGAAAAAGTCTTGACCATAATTAATGAAGATGAATTAATTAAAACATTTCATCTTTATCTCAAAAAAAATTTATGACATAACTATTTGCTTAAGTCATTTCATTTAACGGAGTAAGGATGACTGACAAAATCGGAGACTAGCATCAATACTATCAATATTATTCTCACCCAGATCAATGGTCTTGAAGTAGGCATCCTACAGAGGATATACAATATCCTTCAATAGATCGCATCAGTTATAGAAGATATTAAAGAATAATATTACAAGTCAATAATACATTATAAAGATACTTTCTAAATATTTATTTGGAGAATACTTTTGTGTATGTACGGAGGAGACATATATTAGATAATCTCAATATCAGTATAATAAAACCAAGTTTTATCAATATTGTAGAACAACTTAATTATATGAACTATTTATTATTATGTCCGAATGAGTGAGTCTACAAACACTACCTTATCACATTGCTATACTATATCAAAATTTGGATTGCTGACAGTAGGAACCATAATTATAATAATAGCGTCATTTGAGGTTATACCTTTAACACTTATTCCGATTGCAACTGCAACAAGTGAAGCAGCCAATAACAGCTATAATATCTTCTTTGGAAGACAAGGATACCATGAAGAGGAACATGTTATAGGGATGATATCCTCATCTAGCTTAACAGTAGTAACAGAGAGAAGGAATAATGATCGAGACTTTTTTACATTCGCTAAAAACAAAAGGACAATTCATCAAGGTTTCAGAATACAAGAAGACATCATCAGAGCATTAAGCAGAGAATCAAAGAAAAACCGTATATCACTAAGCAGTACTGTAAACAAGATATTAGAAAATCATGTCACCTGTGATAGATATTTTGAAGAATTAGGATTTATCCTAGTTAGCAAGGACTTGCTTAGGAAAAGTTTTGCTAGATTAAATGAAGAACACATTAACAAAGATAGCAGAGAGGAGGGACTCACAGCAGCTAATGAATATTTGCCTTATCTTTTTCACGAAGTAAATAGCAATACTATAGTTCAATTTCTAGAAATATGGTTTAAGAGGTTTCAATGTTATGAGCATAGAATCAACTATGAAAATAATGGAACTGTTGATCATAGCACTCATTATTTTATAGTAAACCACGATATAAATATTAATTTCTCAATTCATTTGAAAGCATTTTTAGAAGGACTAATTGAACCAATAATAAAAGGACCTATAAAATTCTATAGCCTGACATCCAACGCGATTACATTCTCCTTTCAAACTCAATTTTATGAAAGTTGAACAGCGATGATTATTTACGGTAAAAAATCATATAATATTTTAACGCTGTAAACAAGACTTTTTAAACCTTCATCAAAGTATAATTTAAAATATCTCATTTTTGATAGAGGGAACAGATATAGATTGTGTTCGATCAGGATTAATTGCATCTGCATATGATTCATTGGTTGCAACTACAATATTGAAAAACTAATATCCATCGTATGACTAAACGAATGACATAAATCATAAAAGTATTTCCAATAATTATTTCAGAATGAATGTAAGTAGGTTTTGTAGGTTAAATTGTAAAAGCAATAGCGTACAACCTACAAAACAATTTCCTATTACTAGCATGATATCAACTTATTCTTTTAAACAGGCTTCTTGATTATATTCGACAAATATGAAGTATAATATATCTCAGCCTCGAAATAGCAATTGAGAATTAAGGACTTTAAGAGATTTAACTCTTATTGCCCTATTGGATTTTAACATGAACAATAAAAAAGCTATTGTAGTATTTGCCATAGCTATAACGATGATTACAACAATAACAATAACAGGTATAAAAGAAATATCATTTCCTTCACTAGCATATGGACAGCCTCAATCTCAAACAGGTAACGCCAATACAAAACCACTTCCTGTATTATTAATACATGGATATTTAGCAGATGCATCAACTTGGAAAGTATGGGAAGACTTGCTTAAGAAAGATGGTATTCAATACTATCCAATCACCTTCTACAAATCTGATGATAAATGTGGGTCAGCTGTAGACCATGCTAAAGAATTAGAGCAACAAATTAAACAAGTACAACAGACAACAGGATCTAAACAAGTAAATATAATAGGCCACAGCAAAGGAGGGCTAGATGCTAGAGTATACTTGGCTAACAGTAGTATAAAGGATGTAGCCAATTTGATAATGATTGGAACTCCTAATGCAGGTTCTCCATTGGCACAGACAAGCGATATATGTAAACCAGCTGTAGACGACTTAAAACCTGGAGCTAATGATACTAAAGCGCCAATGAATCCCAATACTAAATACTATACTATTGGTGGCGATTGGAGCCCTTTGATGTTATTAAATTGCCCACAAGTTAACTGGCTACCTATGGAAGAAGCAGGATACTCCCAGATTCCAAAACCTAATGACGGACTGGTACCTATATCTAGTTTAGAATCACAAGGGTATTTTCATAATCTTGGACACACTCAAGATTGTCATTCAAACCTATTGAGCGATAAAGAATATGGATTAGCAAAGCCCATATTATTGAATAAATAATATATGCAATAGTATCTTTTGATTTGCTTTACTTAATGGTATAAATCAGGATTGTATAAAAATACAATAACATCTATTTTTTTCTTTTGGCAGACAGACAGATAGATAGATAGGTTATTCAAATATTACATACACGGTTCTTTAAATCATATCATATATCTAATTATATACGTTGATAACAAGCAATTTTCTGCTCAAATTCTGGTTTATCAAACTTTTCAAGAAGGGATGTAAAGTTATGTTACCCTATTCATTAAACAAATAATATAAAAATACAATTATAATTAAACAATTTATTTTCTTTAGATCATGATCTATACATAAATAATAATGTGCAATGAATATTAATAAAATGCCAAGAATAGAAGATGAAAGTATAAGTTCATCACTTCATTATGCATTAACTGATTCTCAATGTAATAAATGCGGAGCACAATTAGAATGGAAAGCTGATTTCAATGACATTAACATGCCAAAATATTGGGCAAATCACTGCAATCAAGATTATAAGATAACTATAGACAATGTCAAGATTGAATTGGTGGGACAGTCAGTAAAACAAGAACAGCCTCAGAATTTTGAAGGACAAACGGCCGAAAATTCGGTAAGGAAAAGAGAACTAAAAGAAAATGAAGACGAAAGACAAAGGCTGCAACAACAACCAAAGGCTATAACAATGGCTGAGCAGTTGAAAGATAAAGCATTACAAAAGAAAGTAAAATTAGGTGATGGAAGTAACATTAAAGCAGAAGACAGATAGAAGAAAATGAACAAATGTGATCATATTTTTTACTTCATAATATTATATCAACAACCCATCAAGAAGAGATAATGCTAATTCTTGGTAGTCGCAGTAAATCTAATCAGATACTTCTAAAGGTTGTAATCTTGTTACTCGGAACTAAGTAGACTGAATGTAACATTTCGTTTTGCTTGTACAATTTATCCCAAAACTCAACTTTATTCCCTCATATCAACTGTAGTCCGGTAATTCTTATGAATCTCACTGCCGCGATTCTTACATAAACAATAATGATCGCTATTTTGATATATTTATCTACATGATTTCTCTGGCCGTTAAGGACAAATTTACTCCAGTAGTTTTTTCATTTCAACGTAGATCAAGCTCAGTTACTCCAAAGTATTGTGGATTGGATTATGCAAAAGAGAAAGCTTCCCTATTTTTGGCTACGACCACAAGACTTTTTATAATTGCTTGTTATAACTTATACAAACGAGCAGCAAAGATATGCAAAAATCTGCACTCGATAAAATTGATCTAAGAATTATCTATATACTGTCCAAGGATTGCAGAATGTCGTATAGATACATAGGATCAGTAGTTGGTTTAACCACAAAAAGTGCGAAAGCAAGAATCGATAAAATGATCTCTAATGGAGTGATAGAAAAGTTCTTGGTGATGGTAAATCCTGCATGTTTTGGTTATAGGACAGTCTGTAGCTTGGTAATACGAAATCATAAAGCAAACAAAGATATGCTAAACCACCTTAATTATTATGATCTGATTTATAACGCCCAACATCTAGGTGGAATTTCTGTATTTGGTGTAGCAATTAAAGAAACATCTGACGAGAAGATCAACTCGTTTGTCGATTCATTCAGACCTGCGCTTGTAAGGTTTACTCTTGCCAAACCATTCTGCACACATGGTGATCTTAGCAACACAGACATGAGAATAATCAGATGCCTGCTATTAAATCCTAGGATGCAGATATCTGAAATTGTTAATGAACTTCGTTTTTCGGCTAAAACAATTACTAGACGACTAAATATAATGAAACAAAATAATGTATTAAAATTTTCAGTTCTATGTAACCCAGATTCTACACTAGGTTACATCCAATTTGTTATAGTAATACATGTAAAAAAATCTTTTTATCATAAAGTCCAGCAACAGATATATAATGAGTTTCAAGAAAATATTCGTTTTCAACCTCCTATAGTTAACCCAGATCATGTTATTGCATTCGTACTTTTTGGCCAGGATATATTTACTGTAGATTCGATTCTAAATAAAATTCAATCCTTGGAAGGAGTAGAAGATTCAGAATTATCTATACTTACCAAGATAACGTATCATAAGGAGTGGGCAATAAAAGAAATCAATCAAAGGCTATTATCTTCTTTACCGTCAAGTAAACATTTAACTTTAAATGAGATATCTTCTATTCCTACATAGTGACACAAGTCCACAAAAAAGTATTGTTTATAGGCAAAAGACATCTGATTAATAATAACTTTATCTAAGAGATTGCAATATTGAAAAAGAATAGATTATAACAAACCCTGACAAATGACTTAGTTTGAATGGAAAGTTCCAGATAGTCTTCTAGATCATATCAAAAGAAGAAAAACACCTGATTACAAGTACTGGATTACAGTTGATATGAGGGAATAAAGTTGGGCTTTGGGATAAATTGTACGAACTTTATAGAAGCAAACATCAATTAAAATCATTACAAAATTAGAAATGTATCCATTTAACTATTGACATAAATATTGTCATTGATACTATTGAAAAATTAAAATCGTAAATAAACGTACTTCATTAAATGGGTTTTGTCATGATAAAATCTAATTATTGCTAAAGATAATGGGTAATGTAAAAGAAAAGAAAAAAAGAAAAGAAAATGGTTATCTTCTAAGGGCCTCAATTGGAGATAGTCGCGAGGCCTTCCATGCAGGAAATAAACCAGCCGCCAAGCTCAGGAGTACTGAAAGTAACCATACACTAGAAAGGTCTTGGGGAAGAAATACAGGCGTAATGCTGGCTTGTGCCCCACCTCCTCCTCCAGGCGGTCGTGGTGCAAGACCAGAACTTAATAAGTACGCTCCGTTAATACCGGCAAGTAATCCTAGTGTTGATCCAATAATACCAATTAATAAAGCCTCAGTTAGGAATAGAGAAAGGATAAACCTTTTCTTTGCGCCAATAGACTTCATTGTTCCAATCTCCCGTGTTCTTTCATTAACAGAAGTGTAAAGCGTAGTTATAATTCCAACTGCACCCACAAGTAACGCGATAAATGCAATACTTAGAACAAAGGAGCTGTTTCCACTTTGAAACTGTTGTCTTGCAGCTAATATAGCCTTAGGTGTAATTACTCCAATATTATTACCATATAGACCATTAATTTCTTGCTGTACAGCATTAACATAATCACCAGATTGTGCCGCTACGACCATTTGATCATATTTTCCAGATTTATGAAACAGAGAATTACCAGTAGCTTCATTAATTATAACAGCTCTATCGATCTGATTGTTTCCGGAAGGCTGTATGATACCACTTATTATGAAACTTTTAGATTCTTCCGTTACCTTTCCACTAGTAGGATCTACAAATGAAAAAGTTGCTCTTATATTCTGACCGACAGTTACAAAAGCAGTTGTCTTACCTGGAGGATTGGCAATACTATCCCCTACAAGCATTGCAGAAGGATCGTTTGGTCTAATTGAGGAGCCATCGACTAATTGCAAAGAAGGATTGATCAGATATATTTTTTGAGGATCCATAGCAAGTACTGGGGAGTTCAAGATATTTCCTTGAGCATTGAGTTGCAATTGTCCTTGATAGGAGGGAACAACCTGTTGAACAAATGGAAGAGACTTTATCCTGTCTACAACCCCGCTATTTATAACAATTGTTGGTGGTGAAGATCCTCCACCACGGAAATTATTCTGACCAGAACTGACAAAGAGAATGTTGGGTGCCAAGGTGTTTAGCTGCTTGTTGATAAAATTGTTCTGACCACCACTCATACCATTAAGCGCGACCATTAAACTACCTCCTACTACTACCATCAATATTGTTAATGCAGATCTAGCTTTTCTCTCCCTAAGAGCATCAAAGGATAATACAAAAATTTGTTTGATATTTTTACTTCTTTTCTTTTTCTTTGTTCGATGAGACAGTGAAGAGATGACCTTTCTTTTTACAAGTGCATTTCTCCCTGATTTCTCTGCCTTTTCTTCAAGACCCATGTCCTTTTCCTCCTATACTTCCCGGCTCCTTGTTCTTTTTAGCTGAATATTGATAATCATCTATTAATGATTCTACGTCCTCGTCGTTATTATCTTCATCGACATATTCTCCGCCACCGTTCTGAGAAATAGTAGAATCTGCGCCTCTTGATTTTCGTCGTCGTCGGATAACAATAACTATTACTGCTATAACTATAGCAATAATAATTGCTAGAACAACAATAGGCGGAATTCCAAAGATGCTAGCACCTGTTCCTCTGGAACGAGAGCCACCTCCAAAACCAAAGAAGTTTTGACCTTGATCACCAGATTGCTGTTGACGTTGGGGTTTAACTGTAAAAGTATTATTTACTATTAATTCATGAGTATTTTTCAAATCATCGCTATATGTAATTTTAAGTGAAGCAGGGTAGGTTCCAGGGGCTGTATTATTGTCCATATTGAGCGGAATATTAAATGGCAGAGGAGAATCTGGTTGAAGGTCACCAAGATACTGAGGAGAAGGAAGTGAAGAAACAGAGGAAGATGTTCTGGCCGTATGTCTTCCTGTACCGCTGTTTCTTTCTCCACCTCCACCATTTGATTGATCACGATGGGGTCCAGACGTAGAGGAGGAGGAGGATGTACTATTATCAGATGAATTGTTTGCTGATGAGAAGGGCTGGTTTATCAATTGCACCGTGGTAAACAATCCAACTGTATTTCCTTGATTTAAGATATTTCCGACCAGATTAGGGGCTCCAACTACATAGTTAATAGCGAGATCATTTACACTTATTTTTATATCTCCAACAACATGCGCTCCTATATTAAAAGAACCTGTCTTTGATTGTCCACCTGATATATATTGTATAGTCGCTACAAATGCAACAGGACTCCCTATCAGAGATGTAGAAGCAAATACTTTGGTAGAAAATGTATGTTTAGAATGAGGACTTAAGGTTTGTAAACTCCATAATGAATCTCCCACAATCTTAAGATCGTTAGATTCAGATGCAAGTGAGATCACTGCATTAGTTATTGGAAAATTATTATTGTTTCCAATACTAAAGCTCATATCTTCAATCTTACCAGCAACAAGACTTGAAGTATTATTTAGATTATTATTGCCATTATTGGTATTGGTATTAGTATTGGTATTAGTATTGGTAGTGGTAGCAATCCTGTGTAACTGAGGAGGAAAAGAGACGTTTGTAATA
>JAICSL010000208.1 GCA_025936955.1 Nitrososphaeraceae archaeon | reverse complement strand
ACTTCTCTAGCACGTTCAACAACGATACTTACCAATTTTTCATCTACTCCTAAATGCTTTGTCATAAATGCATTTTTAATTTGATTTCTTTCAATAGCAGATCTAACTTCCCCTAGTACATCATGTTTAATATGTGTACCTTCGTGCAAAAAGTACGGCATTAGCAAAACAATTTTAGGTCTTTTCTGAACTATATGTTTAATACAGCCTTGTATATTAGGTGTGTCTAACTCAAGAAAACAGAACTCTACATTTCGATAAAATGGTCTTAATGAATTGACTGTATACAAAAAGGCATTGCGTGCATTCTTATCGCTGCTTCCATGACCTATAAGAATTACGTCGCAATCACTATCTAAATACCTAATATTATGTTCACGTTTTAATTGGTTAATTCTATCAATTATAACTTCCGTCATCTTATAGTGGTAACTGAGTGGCTTTGTTATAACCATTTTTAAGTTTTTCATATGTCCAATTCTTGCGCTTTGTTTAACAGAATCCTTTAATTTCATTCCCGGATATAGAAAGTATGGCATTACTGTAATGTAATCTGCACCATTATCTAAGCATGCTCTGATTCCTTCTTCTATGAAAGGAGGAATTACTTCCAAAAAGCAGTAATCTGTATAATGGTATCCTGCTTTTACCTTTACAATAGAACAGATTTCTCGAAGCTCTTGTTTTACTTCGAACTCTCTGCTACCCCTGTCGATGATCAAAAGTGCTCGCTTCAATTTATTCAAATTTAACTCTGGCTACAGCTATGGTAAGATTTGGAGTAAACTTTTCTTTAGGAACCACTATTTCTCCTTTTGAGCTCAGTATTGCCGATGCTTCAGAAACGCTGGCAGTTCCTTCATACTTCTCGACTGTTGGGGAAGGATTTGGTACTTTTATTAGTGAAAGTTGATCTTTATCAAAAAATTCCAAAGGAATCTGCTGTTGATCAGAAAAGTCCCTTAATGTCTTTATCCCTATTTTGTTGCTAATAGAGGAAATATTACGGATACTTTTGAGGCTTAGCTCTTTGTTTTTTAATGTAGTCATAACTCCATATTCTATCATATCTTTACTAGTATCCCAATGAAGACCAATTCCTAGTACTAGACTTTTTGGTCTATAAATTACTGATTTTTCCAGGACTGCACGATCATTAATTACTCTATCTGATATAATTAATGCTCCTTTAAACGTTGGTGACTTAACTTCGTTTAGACTTTTAACCACAGTAACATTCTTCGGGACTGTCTGAGTCAGCCATCGATTTTTCTCTCCTGTTTCTTGGTACACGGCTATCGGCTCTTCGTTGACCATAAAGGCACTGACCTTTGTGACGTTTTCGTAATTTTCTATTACCCATCCAAATTCTTTTCCCAATAGATCTACTGAAATAGTTTTGTTAACATCTGCAGCGGTAGTAATCACAGCTTGGGAATTGGGAAAAAATGAAGCAATTTTTTGTGTCAATTCGTTCGCTCCGCCTATATGTCCAGATAAAGTGCTGATAACAAAGTTTGCTTTGTCATCAATTACTATGACTGCTGGATCACTCTTTTTATCAGCCAACAAAGGAGCAATTATCCTTATTGTAGCTCCAAGAGAGAATATACATACCAAGGCATCATACGATTTGAAAAGTTTTGCTATTTTTTGAGTGGTTTGTTCAGCAAAGTAGTTTACTTCAATAGCATCATTATCGGCATGCTTTGCTGGTGCATATATATCAACTTCAGGCATCATTTCCTTTATCTTGCGTGCGATGCTAATTCCATGCTTTGTTATAGCTGCTACTGCTATCGTCATTTGTATAATACATTCGCTTTAAATTCAGATAGTAAAATAATCTTTTCCTTTGCCGACAGGTAAATACTTAATAAGAATCAGAAATCGACAATATTATTTGAAAATAGAATGGTTTGTAGAAAAGATCCATCACAAATCCTTTAGTCTTTGTATGCTTATACCTCTAACATTATCTGCATTCGTACACATGTGGAACCCTACCGGATTTCCAGATATTTTCTATGACGAAGGTATATACTTGCGTAGAGCTATGCATGAGTTGACGGGCCATGGTCCTCAAGAATCACTTTACTTTTTCGACCATCCTTATTTTGGACAGATATTTTTAGCATCAATTTTTAAATTGATTAATTATCCTGGTTCTACGCATCATTTGATTGGCGACGTACTTTCAATCGAAATGCTTTATTTTGTTCCTAGAGTTTTGATGGGTTTACTTGCAGTGTTCGATACTTTTCTAATTTATAAGATATCGGAAAAAAAATATGATAGAAATGTTGCTCTGTTATCCTCTATTCTTTTTGCAATAATGCCGATAACTTGGTTACTAAGAAGGATATTGTTAGATTCAATTCTCATGCCATTTCTACTATCATCTGTTTTACTGGCGATATATACAAGAGATATAACAAGGAACAAGACTATCCTGATATTATGTTCAGGTATTTGTCTTGGATTAGCAATCTTTACAAAGGCTCCAGCATTCGCATTTGTGCCTTTAGTAGGATTTCTTATTTATTCGAATAACAATCGAAAATTGAAAACAGTGGGCTTATGGCTTTTGCCTATTATCCTTTTATCAATAATCTGGCCAGTATATGCTTTGTGTATTGGTCAATTCAATTACTGGTTGAAAGATGTTGTATGGCAAGCACATAGGCAGAATGGTGGACTTGTTACAATAATAAAGTTTTTTTTTGAAGTTGATCCCGTCTTATTTATTATAGGAGTGCTGGGTGCTGTCTTTAGCATACTAAAAAAAGACATGATGATTCTGCTTTGGATCGTTCCTTTCATCATATTCTTGTCGACTGCAGGATTTCTTCAATATTTTTATTGGATTCCCATATTGCCAGCGTTTTGTATTAGCGCATCTAGAGTCGTTATTTATTTAATAGATTTAGTAAGCAGAAATAAAAATAAGAACAGACTCTTACGGTTTATCGTGTTTACAGGAATAGGAACCTTTGGATTAACCTGTAGTACTGCACTCATAATAACAAATGTTTCAAGCCAATATGAAGCAGCAGCGTTCGTTGTTAAGTTTTTTAGGAATAATACTATTAATAACGATCTAACCATAATATCTAATCCAGTTTATTCTTGGATATTCAAATATGTGTATGGAATGGATAATGTTTTTTCTGATTATCGTGACATACTTTTCAATCCTATCTCCACACATAATGTTTTATTGATAGCAGATGAACATTTTAAAGAAAATATGGCAGCAGGAGAAGCCCTTAAAAAGGTATATTACAATACAACGACTATTACTACCTTTAAAGGCGGCGTACTTCAGTTTGATCTTAGAAAATATCCCTATACGAGTATGATAGCTAATTACGAGGGGAGTGTGGTTGAGATCAAAACAGGGATAGGCCATTGAATCAAGTCTATTAGGTTGTTTTATGGTCCTATAAAGAATGCAATATCCTTAGCTGCAGTGGCTTCGTCCATAGCATTGCTCCTACTCTTTCCTCTATAATCAATAAATGATCTCGTACTTAGGAACAGATGTAAGTCATCATTTCTTGAAGATATATTAATCGGTAGACATAAGATTGTTATGATTTATTAATAGCTTAATAGAGACGCTTTTTCAATTCCATATGACCTCGAGCGTTAGATTAACAGAATAAGAGTTATTGGTCCAGTATTAGCGGAGGAGGTTATACGGGTACCAAATATTCATAAGGATGAAACAGAAATTTGTGGCAGAACAGCATGAACTTTGTGTTCTAACGACAGATATAGTATTGTTTATCTTGGATATTACTGAATATCAAATAGCTAGTAAAAAACACAGCTTCTTTCAGGCTCTTACTTGAAACATCTCTTTCTTTGGGTAATATACTTCACTTCTTATATTATAATACGTTGTAGACGACGATATTTTAATCATCCTAAATTTGCTCTATTATTTATTAAAGGATCTATAAAGGTTTGTAGACTTTTTATTTTGGATGCAAGTTTGATGTGTTTTGCCATCTATAAATTCTTTTTTAGTGGATGTGATTT
>JAICSL010000381.1 GCA_025936955.1 Nitrososphaeraceae archaeon | reverse complement strand
CTTTCGCCTGCTTTATCTCTTCTTTTGCTTGTTGTAATTTGTTACTGTGTATTGATACTATCGACTTGCTGCACAACAATATGACATCTCGGGAAGACTTTATTAATATCTCTCTTCTTTCTTGCGTATTCTTGAGATCTTCTCCTATGACAACGAAGGAGTTTTGAAGATAGTCAAGACTCATGATAATATGATTGTTTATTTCTTTCATTAAAGGTTTGTCGGTCAACAAATGCAAAACAGCAGTAATTTGTTACGGTTCTGAGGATGAGGACCAAAAGCATCTATAATACTGCTGCAAAATTATCCATTGTTGTAGAGATTGCCTTTCTCCTTATGTTTAATTGGTAGTAATCTTTCCCGCGTTAGAGTCTTGTAATCCTCCAATCTCGCTAACTGAATAGTTCTAAATTTATATCTGTTATTATCTGTATCCAATTACGGGATATCACTAAGTGGCAAACATACGACGTAATCGCGGCTACAGTTACGAGCATACTCTAGTTCAAAGACTAAATAACGGGGAATGGAATGCGAGGAGATTAGGTGGATCTAGTACTGGTTTGCCAGATATCATTGCTGTTAATAATTCTGCTGCGATATTACTATCGATCGAAGCCAAGTCTGGAACAGGAGATAATCTGTATGTACCAGCAGATCAAATCGAAAGATGCTTTTCAATTAGGGACATGTTTAGGTTTTATAAAATAAGGCATGTCATATTGGCATTTAAATTTATGAGAAAAAAAAGATATACAAGGAAAGGTAGCATCGTATACGAACGCCGGAAATTGATCGAATATTATAAAAATGCAGATCGCTTAGAAGAAGAGATAAATGATAAAACTAGTTTTCCGATAATAAGGTGTAGATATGATGGAAAGCTCTTTGCTATACGAGCAAGAGAATGTATAATGCTTGATAATAGATATCTAGAAGAATATAAAATGCCGTTTCGAAGCACCAAGTTACTGTCATGAAAGTTGGTATTGAAGCAAGCTGAATGTCAAGCAGGCATATTACAACAGAATTCTTAAGTCTGTATCACTATTAATGAATATTCTATGAAAAATATAGCAATAACATCCGATCAGATGTATAGAATAGAAGAACATGGGCATGATATACTTGGAATGCATCGTGCCTATATGATGGAGAATACCGGACATGGTATTTCAGATTTCATAGTTCAAAAGTTTAAGGGGAGATTAAAGGATAGAAATGTAGTCGTGGTATGCGGTACGGGTAATAACGGGGGAGATGGGTTCGTGGCCGCTCGACATTTGACAAACTATCATTGTAAGGTCACTTGCATAGTCTTAGGCTCTCCCGAGGTAATAAAGACAGAAGAAGCAAACATAATGTGGGGAATCATAAACCGAATGAAAACAGTTGAAACTATTTTGTGTGTAAAAGTTGACAAAAAAATAAAAGATAAAATTTCTAGAGCAAATATTATCATAGATGCAATCTTTGGGACAGGTATAAGAAATGGAATCAGGAAACCTCACTCATCAGTAATAGAAATGATAAATAAATCAAGTGCATACATTTTAGCGGTGGATATCCCCTCAGGACTTGATCCAACAAATGGTGAAATTCATGATATGTGTGTAGAAGCCGACACCACAGTTACATTCCATAGAATGAAAACAGGTTTACTAAAAAAAAATAAATTCACCGGTAAAGTTCGCATCGAAAATATAGGAATTCCATTCGAGATAGAGGCTGGAATATTAACCAAATGAAGATTATTCAAATGCCGGTAGGAG
>JAICSL010000061.1 GCA_025936955.1 Nitrososphaeraceae archaeon | reverse complement strand
TATCCTATCTTCTTTCTTAATTATGAGGTTCTTTTTAAACTTGATTTTGTTTCAGCTCAAGGCAATTCTTACATTTCATTTCATTTCAAGGTTTTAAAAATCTAAATCTAAGTAAAGCATATAATAAGTATGTCCCAGGGTTTGAGATGGAATTAGACATTGATGATAAGGAAATCGATTGGTTGATAAAAATATTAAATGAAAAAATACATCAGTTGGATACAGAAAGAGAATCCGTAGCTGCAAGAAGATTAAAGAATATAGTTAATGATATAACAAGGCAGACAAAGACGGAAAAATGAGTTCTATTTGTATGTTCCTTCTCTGATTCTCATTAAATAGACTGCTTAATTTTAATGATAAAGCTGTTTGCTGGATAAAATAGCAGAGGATCATGGATAGTCAAGTTGGAGTGAAAATGCCGAGGGCTTTCACGATACCGTATCAAATTTGCATAATTACGTGCAAATTTAAGCATAATACAAATGATCTTAATTGTATGACTAATATAAACAATTGATGCAATTTGATTAAAGCCTCGAATTATGGAATAAGAGAATATTGTGTTGAAAATGAAAGCTCATACTACTCCTGAAAAAAAGGATTTATATTTCTAACTTATAGTAAAACCGTGTCTTCAGATAATAATACCAATAGGAAATTAGATGAAGGTAAACTCAAAGACTTTATGGGAAAAGTATTCAACGATTTAGGTGGGGCGTGGAGTGCAGTTTTGGTAATTATTGGAGATAAACTTGGATTGTACAAAGCTATGGCAGATTCTAAACCTGTTACTCCTGCAGAACTAGCCAGTAAAACTGGTACGTCCGAACGTTATATCCGAGAATGGTTAGCAAATCAAGCTGCGGGTGGCTATATTTCATATAACAAGGATAGCGGAAAATATAGCCTTCAGCCAGAACAGGCCATGGCACTAGCTCATGAGGATAGCCCGTACTTCACAGGAGGCGGATTCCAAGCTACTTCTGCTTTTTTTATAGACGAACCAAAGATTGCTGAAGCATTTCGTACAGGCAGAGGTGTTGATTGGGGTGAGCATCATCCCAGCTTATATCAGGGTACTGAAAGATTTTTCAAACCAAATTATGTTGCCAATATTGTAAATTCATGGATTCCTGCACTGGATGGAGGAAGAGTAGAAGAGAAGCTTAAGAAAGGCGGTGCAAAGGTTGCAGATGTAGGATGCGGACATGCTATTTCTACACTACTAATGGCAAAAGCTTATCCTAATTCTAAATTTGTGGGATTTGATTATCATAAACCATCTATAGAAATTGCAAGTAAGAAAGCAAAAGAAGAAGGCTTGAGTGAAGATAGAATAAGCTTTGAAGTAGCAGCCTCTACAGATTTCCCAGGAAACAATGAATACGATTTAGTTACATTCTTTGATTGTTTACATGACATGGGTGATCCTAATGGAGCTGCTACGCATGTATTACAATCTCTTAAAAAACCAGATGGAGTTTGGATGATAGTAGAACCTTTTGCAAACGATACAGTAGCAGAAAACTTAAACCCAGTAGGTCGAGCATTTTATGCTGCGTCTACAGTAATATGCGTACCTGCATCATTAGCTCATAATGGTCCTGCATTAGGTGCACAAGCTGGTGAGCCCCGTATGGCAGATGTTGTAAAGGCTGGCGGATTTAAGCGCTTTAGACGAGCTACCCAAACACCATTTAACATCGTATATGAAGCTAAACCATAGTCCTTCCTCATCTGTGAACATGGTCTTACTTATTGCAGTGGAAGAATACTTGTAAATACCAATTTGGAACTGTTGTTCAAATTAAATTAATTTGGTTGATAACTCTTCTGTATTTCAAGTTGAAAAAGAATGTAATTTATAATTGATACGGTATAACATTTACAATACAATAACAAATGAAATATGATATAAATCAGAACTGAAGTTAGAAGACTTGTGCTTTCTGATCGTCATATAATTTATGAACAATTGTGAATTGAATTGAATTGTTACCAATTAAGCATATGAATCAAATCAAATAAATATTTGACCATAATTGAAAAACCAATTTCCTACCCTACCTGTGTATTTGATTTGATCAGCAGAGCATTCACGAATATACAGAAAAATAAATTACTATCACCTTTATAAGGAGAGAAGAATTGATACAAATGCTATATCAAGAAATTGACAGAAATATTGACAATATCTTCTACGTTTGTAAAAGACCTCATAGTTCCACGTCTAGTTTCTTCTAAAAAAGGCGATAACGGAGTAGTCCTAGTGGTAGGAGGTAACAAGATTTACCATGGTGCTCCAATACTTGCCTCAATGGCTGCATTGAAATCTGGTACTGATCTTGTATATACTGCAGTTCCACGATCGATTATTCTTCCAATAAGGTCTTTTTCTCCAAATTTGATAGCATTACCTCTGCCTGACGATAAACTGACCATAGGATCAGCTAATAAGCTCATAGCTATGATGCCAAAAAAAGCTGATTCAGCTGCTATAGGAATGGGAATGACTGCAAAGCAGGAAGCTTTGATTACATTAATACGACAGTTGAAAAATATGGGTACAAAGCTCTTGTTAGATGCTTCAGCCCTAATTCCTGAAGTGCTGAAAGAAATTTCAGGAACTAGTACAATTATTACTCCGCATCCCGGAGAGTATAAACGAATTTTTGGAGAAGAGGCGGGAACAACTCAAAAGGAACAAATTTCAAATATTGATAGGCTTTCAAAAGAATATGGCATTACTATAATTCTCAAAGGACCTGCTAATTTAGTTTGTTCTTCTGAGGAGAATGGTCATGTTGCTGTAATTAAAAGAAGCACACCTGCAATGACAGTTGGCGGCACAGGCGATGTATTGGCTGGTTTGACAGCAGGTTTACTTACAAAGTTAAAGCCTTTTGATTCCTGTGTTCTTGGTGTCTATTTCAATGGATTGGCAGCAAGTCTAGCATATAGACAAGTAGGTCTTCACATGGTAGCAACAGATTTGATAGAATATTTACCAAAGGTAATGAAAACATTTGATAAGATCAAGGCCTAATTGAATTCTGAATATCAAACAATTATGAAAAGTTCTAAATCTACATCTCCTTTCTAAGATTAGGACACGACACAATAAACACTACAATTTATGATATGATTATTTACAAGCCAAGAAAATTATAAAAAAAGACGAATGGTAGATACTAATGGTGAGGATAGAAGGTAGGTCGTCGTTAATGTTCTACGCCAAATGCTATTTTGACTGCTGTGTGATATTCTGTGATATTTCCATTATTTGGATCTATTCTTGCAGTCATATCTCCTACCTCTAGTCCAGTTATTCCATGTATTGTTTTTTTTGCTTCATCTAGTGCAGCTATTGCTGCATCCTGCCAACTCTTATCAGAACTACCGACTACCTCTATTACTTTTGCGATACGTGCCATAAACATTAGATAATACTTCCTTCTAATAAACTAAAGTATTTCTTGGATTTCAAATTTAGAGAATACTGTAGACACCGTTTATTAAATGACAGATACAAAAATGATATCAAGCATATTGACAAGTACTTCAAAATATTGAAATTGTAAAGAGGAGTATTAGACAACCAGAAATTCAGTTAAAAAGATTGTATGAAAACCTCCAAATAAAATATATAATGAAGGTGATTGTCTATCATACTCCTCTAGCTAGTCTAACAAATTAACTAACTAACTAACTAGCTAACTACCTAACTTGAAACTGCATTTTCTTTACCTAGTTGAATACACATCTGCAAATGATTTTTCTCTTCTTCAAGAATTGAATTAACTTTACCCGATAGTTCTTTATTTTTGATATCTTTGGCTATTGCACTTAGAATCTCATAGTGAGTCACTTCGCCTCCTTCTGCAAGACACAGAAATTCTATAGCTTCAGAAGAATCAGGATCCTCACCAAGATATATCTGCATCATTTTAGAAGCTTTTTCTTGTGTTTCTTCTGCAACTTCTTCAATATTTTCAGAGTCTATATTTTCTGATTCTGCCAGTTTTTCAATTAATTCCTCAAGTTCTGTTTGATGATTGCCTGCTTCTTTCTTCATACCCTCTATTTTGCCCTTTATTCCTCTTTTATCTAATAATCCTTTTGACGAGAGTTCCTCTACTGCTTTTTGTGCAGCCATTTCCAATCCAAGAGCTTCACCTAGCTTTTGTTCGAGTTTCTGTTTACTATTATTATTATCAGTCATAACACGATACAAGAGACACTATTGTTAATAATGGTATCATGGTAAGTTTAGTAGATACCTACCTAAAACTAATTGACATAAGTAAATGAATATATTTGCTCTGCAGAACATTACTACTACTATTCTAGACTGATCATAAAGATTCAAATTTATTTCTGTATAATGTTAATCCTATTCTTTGAGAGTATGGCTGTCCTTTTGCGAATGACTCTGATATCTTTTGAATAAATTGAGGCTGTGCTTTTGGCGGAACTATTGGTTCAAATGGATCAACATATGCTTCAATAATTACTGGCTTTCTTTCTTTGTCATTTTTCATTGCTGCTTGCATAACTGGTTTTACGTCTTCTAACTTGTTTATCGTATAACCCCTTCCGCCACAATTTTTAGCAAATCCTGCGAAATCTATTGGTGTAAATTCAACTCCATATTCAGGATTGCCAAGAAAACCCATTTGCTCCCATCTAATCATTCCAAGTGTATTATTCTTGAGAATAATGACTTTAATAGGAAGATCATACTGTACTGCAGTAGCAAATTCAGCCATAAGCATCATAAACCCGCCATCTCCTACAAACGCTATACATTGCCTTTCAGGGTATACTATTTGAGCAGCAATAGCATATGGTAAACCACAAGCCATAGATGCAAGAGTACCGGAGACCGAAAATTTCATTCCGCTTCGGACATTAATATGACGTGCAGCCCAGAATGTGTTAGTGCCACTATCGACAGAGATAATGGCGTTGTCTTCTAATTCTTCAGAGACAGCAGCCGCTATGACCTGTGGTTTGATAACTTTAGTATCACTAACAAGCGATTTGCTATTACTGTCAGTATTATCAATATTTCTAAACTGCTGTAATTTATCAGTCCATTCTTGCATTGCTCGCTGCTTTTCTTTTAAAAATAAATTATTATTTTGGTCTTTATTATGAAGTAAAGGAATCAATGCAGAAAGAATAACCTTTGAATCCCCTAAAAGACCTATTTCAACAGGATATCTTATACCTATCCTTTCAGGCTTGATATCAATTTGGATTCCTCTCGCCTGACCTGGTTTTGGAAGATATTCTATATATGGAAATGAAGTTCCTATCATAAGTAACGTATCTGCTTCATTCATAGCGTCACTAGCTGGTTCAGTTCCTAATATTCCCAATATACCAATATTATATGGATTATCATCCTCAACTACAGCCTTTCCCAAGAGTGCCTTTACAATTGGAGCATTTAGTTTTTCTGCAACAGCAATTATTTCATTTCTAGCATTTAATGCACCTTGTCCGACCAGAAGCACAACTTTCTTGCCTGAATTCAAAATTCCAGCAGCTTCTTGTAATATTTTTTTATCTGAAGTCATTATTTCAAAATTAATCAATCTATCTGAGGTATGCCCTGGTACTTTATGTTTTGAGTATTTGCCTTTTAATATTTTTTCTTGAACATCGATTGGAATTGTAAAGTGGCTTACCCCCCTTTGTGACAAAGCAGTCCTGCATGCAATATCTACAACCATCTCGGCTTGTTCTGGTTCATTTATCATATTATTATAAACAGTAACATCTGAGAAAAGTTGCAATTGGTCTACATCCTGCTGATATCCTGACCCCATCAGATCAGAGTATGTTCTTCCTGTGATTGCAACAACAGGAGCACCATCTAGTTTAGCGTCGTACAATCCATTTAGAAGGTGGATGGCTCCAGGGCCAGAAGTAGCAACACAAACTCCCAGTTTTCCAGTATATTTAGCATAAGCGCAGGCCATGAAGGCAGCTGACTCTTCGTGCCTTACTAGTACAAATTTTAACTTATCTTGTCGTGTCCTTAATGCTTCGATAAATCCATTGATCCCATCACCGGGTAATCCAAAAATGGTGTCGACGTTCCAGTCAATTAGGGCTTCGGCTACAATATCTGCAGTTCTTAAATTTTCATATTCACTCATAATTTATATTCAATATATAAGACCGCATGAGATATCTAGGTTGGTTGATTGGTTGATTATTACAGCGAGAAATAAAAATAAAAGTAAACATGATTGCAGAATCTGTATGTCAATATTTGAAATTGAATATAAGGTTTATCAGTTAGATATTTTGTTAGTTGTCCTATTCTACATTAATTTGTTTAATAATTTCCTTGCAGATAGTGTATTCTCAGACTAACTAGTCAGTATGATGCGCTATCGATTTAATTGATAATGTTCAATACTGAAAGTAACAAAGAGTGAGATAGTAGAGTATGAATCAATCATTTTGATCGTTCAGGTAGAACTATCAAGACAGATTAGCTTTATCTGTTAACGTTGAACCAGACTGTATTACTTCATCTACCTCATTTTTATCTGCTGGATCTATGATTGAATCTCTTTTAGGTCCATTCTTTGCTCTTAGACCGATGCCAATACTCGTTGGCGGTGATATTGATGCCTTTAGATTATCTGCTCTATTAACTGGTTTACCAGTAGTATTACCTTTCTGTATTTCTTTATTCCAAATAGCAACATCAGGGGTATCCGTTATGTCGATTATATCTGAAGAGTTATCCACCTGAACATCTTCTTTTATCTTTGCATGTTCTTTCGTGTCCTCATTATCAACGGAAAAAGCTCTTTTTCTCTTCAAATTTTCTTTTTTCTCCTCCCCCTTATCGAGTGCCATTTAATTCATATTAGATGTTATAATATAATAATCTCTTTCTTACTCTTTCTGAATTCCACTTCATTTCAATCATGCAAATAAAATATACAATCAAGAAATATTATATTAGAAAAATCACTTCATCCTTTGATTCTAATGATATACAATATGAGGTATTTTTGATTATTTCAAATGGTTTTTAGATTAGAAAGTAAAGTAAGAGAAAAAATGGTCTTAATATATTTGTGCAATTGAGTCAGATCATTAGATTTATCGATTTATATTTACACTTTTCAGTGTCTGTAATTGCCTCCTGTATGCCAGTAACATGCAATACATGGTTTGTTCTACCTTTTTTCATGACCTTTTTTTGATTTTCTAAGGTAATATATTAAAGATATTATAATAACTCCCATAATGATGTATAGTATAGAAGTGTTAGCTTCAATCACATCTGTATAGATTCTTCAATTCCGTTAGCAGGCGAAGTTGGAGAGTTTGTGTAGCTATGTTTTATATTCATCCGTAAACTCATTATTATTAACAAAATGCTACTTAAGAACTATTAGACTAGTTGTAGTATAGTTAATTCAGCAAATAGAATTCGGAATTATCTTATATTGATTATTATGCCAATTACTATTAAATAGGCGCGCGTGCAGAGTATGTCAATTTATGCACACATTACCAACTAACGTGCCCTCTGGGGAGAGCAAAGAACTCTGGTGTTTTAGCTGCAATTCGATGAAAATAATATGTCTTCATGACTCTTGTCCAATACATTGCGATTTATGTCTTAGAATCAAGGCAATTATGCTAAAATCAAACTTGTAATTGGTTTTATCGAAACCTTTATTTTCAATTTTTTTTCTGTTTCTAAAGTATCTCAATATCCACGTCATGATTCTCATGGTCTTTTTGTCCTTCCATCGATTAAGGGTGGCTAAAATCTCATTATAAAGAGAGAAAATATCCAATTTAGACTCCTCTTCCAACCATTTTAAGAATTTATCTCTTAATTACTACATCAACAAATCCCGCATCAACTGAAGCACCAGCACCTAGAAAAAATATTATATCAGAATCGGGGCTACTCCGATATCCCACATTATAACAACATTTCTACGAGAATGCTTTTATGCCTTGTATAGCATGATTCGAGTTACACTTATCGCGTTTGTATATTAAGAG
>JAICSL010000178.1 GCA_025936955.1 Nitrososphaeraceae archaeon | reverse complement strand
TGCCGTAAGCTAACACTTTGACGATTATTCTATGATACAGATATCAAAAAATGAAATAAAATAAATGAAATAAAATAATATTCAGACCAGCATGCCCAATCAGCTCAGTCTGCAAATTAAACTATTTAACAATAATTTGCGGCGCATCGACCACTTTTCCATATTTGGAGTCAATTAGTCGTGCCAATCTTCTGGCTGGACTTTTAAAGTAATGTCTTCCACTAGCTGAAACACCGCTCCAACCATTTAACATCATATCAAAGCTACCGAGAATAATTAGTTTTTCTTTTGACCTAGAAATTGCAACGTTAAGATCCTGCAATGTCCCTGCGGCACCAACAGTTCTTTCAGGGTTATTTCTAGTTAAAGAGAAAAGAACAATATCAGCTTGAGTCCCTAATGCGCCAGTTGTAGTAGTTACTTTAATATTCGTATGTCCCATTCTTTGCAAATATGTTCTAATTGTTAGTTTTTGGGCTGAGAATCTGGTAATAACAGCAATTGATTTATTGCGAGTTATGCGAATTAAATGACTGCAGAGAATTGCGCAAGCCTTAGCTTCTATATCGTTTGCCCACGATGATGGTCCGAGAGGTTGCTCGTTACCATTAATATCAACCCACGTTGTGACTTCGTCAGGTTGAATAATCTCGCGGAATTCCAGATCTGGTGAACATTCTAATACTAACCTCCTTGAGTCAATTCCGGGAGCAGATCTTAACCCATCATATTCTGCGAATTCATTAACCAAACCAGATAGCCTGTCTGGAAGACGATGTGAAATACGTAACGTGTCCGAAGACGCTTTATTTATTACCCATTCAATTGCACTGTAATCCACTCTCACCGGACTGATAGGTCTTGATTGTTTTGGATCCCCAACTACTGTAGCAACAGTACCACACCTCGATATGAGTTCCATAAGGTCATTGATTTGGGAACGGTTTTGTTCGACACTATTAGTAACACTAGAACTATGATATTCACTCTTGTATTGTTGTGCTATTGTGTTATTGAGCCCAAACCAGAATGGCCACAATAAATGCTCTACCCTTTCAATACCAGCTTCATCTATTATCATATTGTCGAATCTCATCAAAGAAGGCAATTTTTTGAGTGACAAATTTGTAGATATTATAATCCGTTTCTTATGAATCTCATTTGCAGATCTGCTGAAAGGGATTGGTATAGATGGATCAAATCCTGTTGGATTACCTGTTCTAAGACATAACGCCTCAGCTCCAGCTGGACCCAGCATGTTACAAAGCTCTAGACAAAACTCATTTGCAGCTGCATTCGTATAAGCTACAAGCAGAACTCTATCGGCAAGGCCTTCAGCTACCATCTTTATAGCCAATGCACTGCCAACGGTTGTCTTGCCGCAACCCGGTGGCCCTACTACTGCTGCGATATCGCTAGTTCTTGCACGCCAGTTTAATACCCTAAGCTGTTCAGTATCAAAACCTAAATTCATTCTGATTGATTACCTGGATAAGAACATGAGGGCAGCATTATTTCTGCAGCTAATCTATGGAATTTGCTCATTGGTTCAAGCACTCTACGCGTAAGATTGATTTCATCAGGTATGATTATGATTGGAAAACCAGACAGTTGTGTTTTGGCACGTTCTGCTATTGTATTTCCATCAAGATCTATTACCAATTTTGTTTCGTCTATTTCCTTCACAAAGCCTTTTTCATTTATACATGCAAGAAGAGGAATTCCTTCATTTTCTTTACCAATAATTCTCACGACTTTACGGGGTTCCAGTAGTATTATTTTTGCATCATTGACATACTTTTTGACCAGAGTAATTGAATTGGCATTAGTTGAATCCACCCAGTATCCAGAATAAATCACGCCAGTTTTTTCTAGTTCCTGCAATCCATGAATTTCTCCTAAGTTATCAATTGTCGCACTAATTACAAACTTGTGCTTATGCGTTTCAGCACGTTCGTCTAAAACAAGGTAACGCCTTTTTAATAACAATTTCCTAATATTAGCATAATCCACAGGTAGATTTCCCTGAAGCGCTTGTCTAGAATCCTCTCGATAAAACCGACAATCAGAACTAGATTCGCCATCTCTATCGCACACAGGACAGAAAGGAGGCTTTTGTGCATGCGGTCTTCCACCACATAGGATCTCATATGCAAATTTTCGATCGTTTTTTACTTTACTAATCCATTCATCATTTAATGGAAAACGTGGAAGATAGGCTCCTTCATAGTATACTACTGAACCAAATAAACATTTACTCCAGTTATTCTCATCTCCCGTATAACGATAATTAGCGAGCAGAAAGTTTGCAACTAGCTGCCAACGATCTATCCCGCTACCTGATGATTTGTTTATATCATTTGTTTTCCAGTCGACAAGAGCATATCTGCCATCACTAAATTCAAAAATAGCATCAATTCTACCTTCTTGGCATTGTTTAACATTGGTTATCGTAATCTCGGTGACTGCTCGCTTAGGTTGTTCATATTTTTTCATTACCCTCTTTGAAAGACCTATCAAGAGGCCATGAAAACGATCTTGAACTTCGTAATCAAATGTCTCTAAAACAGCACTCTTTCCATCTGTTCTGGCCTTTTCTTTTGCATTGGCTATCGCCCTTTCTACAATACCTTCAGAGTCTTTGTCTATCGCTTTTGCTATCTGTTCATAATCTGTTTCTGTCTTACCTTGCAGCCAGTTATCCAATATTGTAGTCGGCGATGCTAAACTGATTATATCATGAACCGTATTGGCAACAAGGTAATCTCGCTCCCCTCCGACTACCCCAAATGGGTACGCCATTTTGAATAGATAAGGACAAACACATGTAGTAGCAATTTCTTTAGACTGCACCAGATGAGTCTTTGTCCGTGCTATAGTCTTGTAAAGATCTCTGACAGAAAGATTGCTCATTTCATCCCATCAGCCCCACTCACACACTTCACCCATGAATAAATCACAATTTTCACAATAGTATCTTGTTTTGTACTCTGAATCATAAGATTCGATCATTATATCAGAACAGTCAGGACAATCTACTGTCGATTCTAAGTATATTGATTGTAGCTCATTAGATCTTGGGATTACTTTCTTCTCCAGACTTGACTTGTCAGTTAATATCGCTTTGCTCAATTAACGCCTTCTTCCATTTAACTAGCAAAGCATATAAGCAATATCATCTTACAAATGTTACTAACCTGACTATCATGAGCAACATGACTAATTATAATGCTGTTAATTCGCTTCAAATCATGCGTGTTCATGTCGCACCCGTCGGTTTTGAAATAGATAGAATAGTTTTACCTGCTATCAAGATGAAGGCTGACAGAATATGGCTCATTGCACATAACGAACCCCACACTGACAAGGGAGACAAATTTGTAAAATCAATCCAATCAAAGCTAAAAGATGCAGGAATCGAGTGTTTACAAGCACACGCTAATAGGATAGATCTTTTTGACATATTAAGGGCCTTGAGAACAATAGTTTTGCAAGAAAAGAGTAACTCTATCTTGGTAAATGTATCAGTTGGTAGTAAGATTCAGGCCATTGCTTCTATGATGGCTTGCATGATGTTCAAAGACATTGCCATGATAAAGCCGTATTATGTAGTGCCTGAAAGATATAACAGCTTGTATACAAAAGAAGAGAGGCAAGAAACTGAAGGCATTAAAGATATTATTGGTCTTCCAGAGTACAAGATTGAAATCCCTAATGACAAATTGATAAGATGTTTGGATATAATAAATAAAAAAGTTGATGGTAAAATTACTAAACGTGAGCTCAAAGATCTAGCAAGAGAGCATAACCTTATCCGTGTATACTTTGATGATAATAAAAAGAAGGGATCAAAGAGAGCAAGAGAGTATAGTGATCAAGCAGCTTATATGGCATTGAACAAAAACTTGATAGAACCGTTACTTGATTGGAGATTTATTACTGAAAGCAAGATTGGCTCTCATCATATCGTTTCTTTGACAGATGATGGAAAACACGCTTTAACATTTCTCAATGACGAAATTTAAAAAATTTAATGTCTGATTGCATGTCTGTATATTAGTTAGGCACACTAAGAAAGGCCCAGCAGAATTAAGCCCACGCTTTTGTATTACTCTTAATGGATCCTGTTAACATGTAAGCCTGGAGTAATTTCAGGCATTGCTCGATGATATTCTTAATACAATTAGTTGCATGAAATGTCGCTCTCAATAACAATATTAATATAAATCATTTTTTAATTTGCAATGAACGTTATACGCAAAAAAGATATCAGTACAACTATGGATAGATCTTAATAGATCTAAAGTAATATTATGATCTAAAATGTACATATAGATATCCTATATTTACATTATTTTCTTTATCTTTTTGATTTTATTTTAAACAAAAGTTTTAGAATGTGATATCAAAGAAAAAAGTAGCTCAAAGTGGATGCAGTTACTTCAGTCACTACGAGAAGCCAGATGATAGTATGAAAAGTAAACCAACAAAATTGGCAAATCAAATGCGAAGAAGCAAATTGATGAAAAGAACATCAGATCAGTGTCCATATAGTGATTATTTTTTCTCAAGATGGAATCTGAAGGTACGTATTCAACTTGAAAGAATCACGTAAAATTG
>JAICSL010000337.1 GCA_025936955.1 Nitrososphaeraceae archaeon | reverse complement strand
TGCCAAATCGTTTACGTCCACCAGAGCCATTTTGTCCTATCAGCATATCATAACCGCTATCATAATTATTTGGACTAGGTGCGTTAGTTGGTTTATCTGAACGATTCATCCAATTTTTGGATAAGAATTCAAATTGATTTTCAATTGATGCTTGGTATGATAAAAACAATAATCCTCTATCGCAATTCATAGAATCTGGTTTTGATTTCTCAAATGGTACTCCATATGGTATTCCTCTTCGAAGAATACGTTTTTTTAATGTTCTTGATGGACCACCCTGATCTGTTGCCTGATCTCGAGGATTGACTTTTCTAATATGGCTTATTACAGGAGTTTTAAAACCATTTAAATCATCAGAATAGGCAAATGCGTTATTTTTATAACTGTCCTTTCCTAATTGAGGACTATCTATTTCAGGAGATAGAGATAAAGGCGCTCCACTTGGCCACCTTCCTACAATAAGGGATTTAAATTTTTCTGGAGTCATCTCAGAAAATTCTTGTATGGACGATAATTGATGATATCCTATATCAACAAATTTTTCAAATGCAGGTACATCTTGTTTGAGCCTGCGATAAACAAGATAAGATCCATTGAGTAATATTTTAGGTATGGAAGGATCTGCTGGATCTGCAGCCCTAGAGTTATTTAGATTTTGAGTCGGATATCCAATCACAAATTCGCCAGGCGCTATCAAAGGTCTACCAGTATAACTTAATTCAGGCAAGTTAGAATCACTTGGTTGAGTTGATGGTCGAGAAGTTAAGTAATCGGTGGGATTATTTGAAAACTTTCCTCTGACACCGGGTTGGGAAACACCATCCTTAAAACCAAAATGTTCTTGACCTCTTTTTTCTTCATTAAAATAAGATAGGTCATGACCAGTCTCATGATAAAAATTGGTGATACCATTTTCTTTTGCAGTTTCTATTAGATCATTACTCTTTGCTTTTAAAACGTCCAACATATCACTAGCTATAATTAGAAGAATATCTGGAATAGATCTAGGTGATCCTATTATCCAATTATGAAGATTTCCTTCTGATTGTTCTCCAACTGGGTCTCCAAGGCCTTGGGAAGAAAAAGTAAGGCCATTTTTAAAAGGCTGATCTAAATAATGTTCTATTTCTGCAATATTTTTTACCATCTTTTTCATTCCACCATATGAAAAGGCAATATTTACCCAAGTTGATATCATCCCAAAAGGTTCTTTTCCCAATCGTTGTTTACGAGATTTATATGCTTTATTAAAACTAAATACTTCATATAAAGTAGAAATCTCTTTGGTAATAATTTGCATATATTCACGAGCTTTATCGATGTTATCAATTGTAAAACCCAATAAAGTTTGATGATCTTTGTTAAATCCTGCAAGTATATTCCCTTGGATATCATTAACATCCAATATGGGTTCGAGATTGTCATCATGCTGAGACATATTTTTTATTTCCAGAAATAAGGTTAATTTAAGTATGAACTCGTGATAGACTATTCATACGCAATATTCTAGCAAATGGATGAGCTTGCGGGCAATTTCTATTGCTATCAACAATAAATTCATAACTAGGATGGTCAGTATCACTACAACATTTGAAATGACAGGGATTTATATCTGCATGAGGACCATTTGGAACAGTAATAACAAACAATCCCATTGTAATCGCTTCGGCTACTTGCGCACCATATTTTAATGGTCTTCCATTAACCAGGAGGTCTCCCAATAACATTTGCCTTCCGTCTACCATTTCGCCCTCAGGAACGCTTAATTTTGCCCGTAAAATCAAGGAATTATCGCTACTTGCTCTTAATATTGTCCAATAACGATTATCAAAATCCGATATATTAGAACCATCGGGTTTTTGGAATTGAGAATCATCTATGCCAGAAATATATAAGCCAACAGGATCACGAAGGCTAACCCAATTTCCTGCTCTTGCCTGTGTATTTGCAATTGATCCAATTGTTGGATCACTATTTCTATTCGGCTCTCCATAGGCTGCACAACAAATAAGAGTTCCAGGATCTGAAAGTATATTACCTGTAGTACCATATAATTGGCTTCCTTGTGCAGCCAGAGTTATTTCTGCTCCTAATGTGTTAGATGGATGTATAAGATGAATTGCAGTAGATAAGTTCCATTTATTATATGGATTATAGTCTCCACTTTGAAAAACCTTTTTTATCATATTTGTGTTTTCATCCTTCTGATAAACATCATCTAGAAATAATAGATCAGATAATACTACATTTGGACTTGCATATTGCTTATAAAGTTGTAGAAGCAAATTTTGATCTTGAGATAGTACATCCCAATATTCTGGACCTTC
>JAICSL010000104.1 GCA_025936955.1 Nitrososphaeraceae archaeon | reverse complement strand
AGACTACATCTTTGAAATGTTTACAAACTTTGGTATATTTCGTGACTTACATCGTCATAGAATTCTTACTATGGAAAGACAGTTGCTCTCAACTAGGCATGGTTATGATATTCCTAAAGAGATTATTGATATCGGTATTACCAAAGATTTCAAAGATTGTATGTATAAATGCAATGAAGTCTATGAGATGATTTCAAAGAATATGCCTGAAGAAGCACAATATGTAGTTAATTTTGCGTATCGGTACCCTTATTTCATTAAGCTTAATCTACGTGAAGCATGCCATATGATTGAATTAAGGACAAACCCTTCGGGACACAATGATTATCGTGAAGTATGTCAGAAAATGTATATCTCTATAAGAAATCTTCATCCGGTACTGGCTGACGGAATAAAATTTGTAGATCTAAACACCTATGACTTAGGACGACTCGATGCTGAGAAAAATAAAGAAAAGAAAAAGCAGGAATTAGGTTGAGGATTAACCGAACCATTTTTCAAGCGATTGGTTTCTATTTGCAATTGATTTTCGCAGCTTTTCAAGAGTTCCGGTTACACGATCAGTTGAAAAATTTTTTTCACTACAAAGAAAATTGATAATACCCTCGTAATCTAGTTCAGTGAATCGTATTTTGTCATTATCATTAAGGTTTGGAACTTCTGGATTTAGAAATATATTGCGTATTTCTTGATATGGTATATTCGATAAAAAACCTTCAATTTTTTTGATATTTTCTAGCTTGCCATGTTCATGTATTAACTTTAAAGCAGTTTTAGGTCCTATGCCTACGAATCCACCAGGATTAAAATCAGTACCAATTAAAATTCCTACATCTACTAATTGTTCATGGGTCAATCTAGTTTGATCAAGAATATGTTGGAAATCAATAATTTCTGGTTCAACGTCCATGTACATATTTCTATTGGGAATTTTTCTCTTTCCGCTAATCGTAAGATTACGTATTAACCTTTTAGCACCAAATAATATCGAGTCATAATCTTGGCTTGCACAGGTAAATACTCTATCGATCTTTGTCAAATGCGCAGCTACAGCTTCTCCATCAGAGGGCGCCTGCACATAAGGGATTCCAAGAAGAGTTAGTATCTTTTTTGACTCTTCTATCATTTTGTCTGTCAAAATAGATGTTGCTTGACTATATTTTCGTGCATCTTCAAATCTGCCATCAACAATTGCTTCTTGGTATTTTTCATGTGCTTTCTGTTTTACAGAATGTCTGCGTTCAATTTCTTTTGATTTCAGTAGATGAGGTTTCCCATCAAAAACATAAACAAGTTTTAAATTTTCTATCAATAAATTGGTATTGCGGTAGAATAAACCGCTCAAATGACTTGTTATATCTCCATTGCTATTTGCAAGCAATTCTCCAGTCGGTCCACGAATTGTTGCGAGAAATTGATAGATCGCATTGTAGGCATCCACTGCGACCATTTTTCCTGATAATTCAGATATTGTGATATTAGAATGCGTTATAATTGGTTTTAGGTCTACTCCCATCTAAACTACATTACATAAAGGAAGATTTTACTTTTTCTGGTTTTGTTGGATCTTTAATATTGAGACCGTTGTTGATTTAATGTTGGTAAATGAGATGAAAAATTATCTGTGGTAGAATATCGACTGCTACATTCTTAATTAGATGTAACTTTACCAGTATACACAGGTGAAGAGAACGAACGAACTCTAGGCCCATGCGAATCCGAAGGTTATAGTATTACTTTCGTTTTGCTGCCGTTGTATAAAATCCACTAGCAATTGCATGTCCTTTGTTTTTTGAATTGAATATGGTGTTATCGTTGCTTATGTAATGCTACTGCCGTTGTGAATGCTCCTATCACAAACAATAAGTACTATTATTGGAAGTTTTGGTTGAATATGCGTGTTATAGAATCATGTTATTAAAGATAATGAGTATAGTAGATTATGTTAAGTTGACGGGTGATAGCTCTGGTTTCTGTTACTGTTAACCGTCGGATGATCCCTTATGGTAAGAACAAGCGGCTACAGCTATTTTTCCTCACTAGATATTGGAAGCCAACCTCATATAGCTTTTGCTTCTATCATCCGAAAGTTAACAAAGCATCGATTCATCTATTTAATTTATATCCACACATAACACAATAATTGCAGTTCCATTTGTTCAGATGTCCACAGATAAAACATTTCTTTTCTTCAAATGTAGGGAATACTGAATATCTATTCTGTATCAACATATTAGAAAAGACTGACAAGTTCAGGCTTATGACTACTATTCTTCGAGTTTAGCTCCACACTCACCACAGAATTTGTTTTTGTAATCATTATCTAACTTGCATTCAGGACATCTCTTGAAGTCTTGCAACTTTACTGAATAGTCTGCCTTTGACAAATGACTTTTAACTGCTTCCTTTGCATGTTCCTCCATTTCTTTCTCTAAATTAGATGCAATATTTTTCTCTATGTTCGCTGAAATCGATTCTACTATTGATTTACCTAAGATTCCTAAAAATGCCACTCCGACCTCGCTAGTAGTAAAGTTTAATGTTCCGTTTTTTTCTTCAACTCTGAAATCTATCGGATAGATTTTGTCAAGACGAGTTGGAAACATGTTAAATATACCATTCAGTTTTGACTGTATCTGTTTCGCAATGTATGTCTCGACAGGAAAATGCACCATGAACCATTGTTCAAACGTCACCTCATCTTCATTAGCTGATTTATCATCATTCATGATATCTGATAAAATTGACTAGTCATATTAACCAGTCTTTGCTATTATCACCTGAACTTAACAGGTAGATTTTTCATGTCTATCACCCACCAAGTTAACAGAGCCGTATTGCATTCATTTTTACCTGAAAGACAATGATTAGTTTATTCTAGACATGAAAATTACTGTTATTTGCATTAAATTAGATACAAAATCAAACAATAGGGCTAAATTCGACAAAATTCATATGATCTTTTATTTTACCTTAACATATGCTGATTATTGAATTCCAATTTTATGAAAATGAGAAGCGTTTTTTTGTATAGATTATATATCAAATATTATATCAAGTTAATATCTACAAAGAGCAAAGAATAGCTGATTTTATTGTATTCGATTACTAGTTTAGGCCTCACCAGTATGGCCACTGGCTTCGGACAGCAATTGATTGGTTAATGAGGTTTAGTAATGATGACTGGATTATTAATAAATTAGCATACTTTTAGATTTTGAGGTTATATAAAAAATTGAGATTTAGTATTGAATTTATGAAATAAGTCTAATCCAGTTGATAATATTTATATTACTGATTGAAGAATTTATAATAAACAAAGGGAAAAATTTGAGGAATTATATAAATGTCCCATAAAGAATGTTGCAGAGCCTGTGGTACGTATTTAACCCCTATTTCTACCTGTAATATCTGTGAAGAGTACGTCTCATGGATATGTGGCAGATGTGAAAAGATAGAGGACGTCACTCATATCCATACTTATTATAGATCTGAATTAGAGGGTGAAAAGGTATCACCAATATCTAGATTTACAATTAAACGATAAATGATTTTTTAGACAACTTAATAGTTGATTCTTTATAACGATTATTAGGGTATTTTTTTGATATATCTTCTTTCATTAACCAATCGTGTATTCAATCTGAAAATGGAATAGTAAGCAGGAAAGATCCCAATGATGAATTTTTCTACAAATAATTAATTAAAGATTGTTTGTTTATTTTATAGAAATATAAAATGATATAGTAATAGATTGACCTTACCATACATTGTTAGTTATTTGTTAAACTTGTATCATTGAAAATCTTAAATTTTCGATACCTTTTTAACATGAAACGTTAATTTTTTCATATTTACTGTCTAGATACTACTACAGGTTTTTATAAAATTAAACAGAAATAATATTGACCTTTCAATAATACAACGTAATTCTTGCTTGTCTTTCTGACAATCATTTTATACCTTTCTTCTTTTATTTATCTAACTGATTGGATTGCCATGGAGGCATATTGCGTTAAATGCAAATCAAAAAGATCAATGAATGATGAGAAGAAGGTTACAATGAAAAATGGAAGGCCTGCAACTCAAGGAATATGTTCTGTATGTGGAACAAAGATGTTCAAAATAGGAAAGTGATCTTCCTTTATTTTTCATTTTACCGCTTTTATTTGTAATTTCCTACTATCTAATTAAAGATCAAATGGCATATTACTATGTAATGGCTTGTTAGATCGTTTGATAACAATTAGAAAGCTCATCAAAAAATATCATAACTTGATTGCTGTCGACAGCATAACTCTTGATATTCAAGAAAATGAAGTTTTCGGTCTACTAGGTTCAAATGGTGCTGGAAAGACAACTATTATTCATATGCTTGCTACACTTCTTAAACCCACTTCAGGTACTGCTATAGTAAATGGTTATGATATTGTAAATGATGCTGCTAAAGTAAGATCTAGTATCGGTATTGTATTTCAAGCTCCAAGCAGTGATGATATTCTCACAGGATACGAAAATTTGAAACTACACTCATTATTATACAGTGTTCCCCGCCATTTAAGAGAGAGTAGAATATCAGATGTACTTGATCTAGTAGGATTAACTGAAAGAAAGGATGATCAGGTGAAAAAATATTCTGGTGGAATGCGAAGACGTTTGGAGATAGCAAGAGGTCTTATCCATAAGCCAAAAGTGATCTTCCTTGATGAGCCAACATTGGGTCTTGATCCGCGTAGTAGAGAATCGATGTGGAAGTATATTCAGCGATTAGTAAAAGAAGAAAAGATCACAATCATATTGACAACCCATTATATGGAGGAAGCAGATATGTTGTGTGACAGAATTGGGATTATAGAACAAGGAAAGATTATTGCGCTTGATACACCTGCAAAACTAAAAGGAATGATTGGAGGTGACATTATAAAACTTAAAGTAAATCAAAGAGATATTAATATAGAATTACTAAAACGTCTCGAATTCATACGTCAAATTGAATATAAAGATGATAATGGATTTCTTATTTTAGTTGTGGATAATGCTAGTCATAACCTACCATTGATTTTACAACGAATTGAAGCCCAGTATGTTGAGTTTACAAGCCCTTCATTAAACGATGTGTTCCTTAGCTTTACTGGTCGAAATATTAAAGAACAACCAGAAGGAGGTTTCATGGAAAGATTTGCTAGCTATGATCAAAAGTAAAAGCCGTAGTTTAGAGGAGATCCTCAGCAAGATCTATGCGATTTGGTTTCGTGAGTTCAGAGTGTTCTTAAGGGAAAGAAGCAGATTGATAGCGTCTACATTTACACCCTTGCTTTGGCTCTTTGTAGTAGGTTCAGGTTTTGGTTCTGCTGCAGCCCATACAAATATAGATTATGAAATATTTATTTTTCCTGGAATTGTCTGTATGTCAGTAATTTTTTCTTCAGTATTTTATGGTTCTTATATAATTTGGGATAGAAAATTTGATTTTCTGAAAAGTGTAATGGTTGCACCTGTTAGTAGGGGAACCATTTTTACCGGGAAAACATGCGGTGGAATGACCAATTCCTTAGTTCAAGCTTCCATACTTTTGGTTATAGGGGTAATTATAGGAATTCATTTTACTTTATTATCTCTTATTCAAACAGTTGTTGTTGTTCTGCTTCTATCCTTTGCATTAACCTCTCTTGGTCTTGCTCTTGGTAGCTATATGCAAAGCCTAGAAGGATTTCAGATGATAGTTAGCTTTGTAGTATTTCCTCTTTTCTTTTTGAGCAGTGCCCTATTTCCATTACATAATCTTCCTTATTGGCTTTCAATTCTAACATCATTGGACCCTGCAACATATGCTGTAGATGCACTAAGGAACGCGATGCTTGGAATAGGCAGCAAGTCATTAGGATTAGATATTAGTATTTTGGCTATCTTTACGGTCGGACTGGGAGCATTTGGAGTCTACTCATTTGGCAGAATGAAGGCCGTATAATTATTACTATTGAATCGTGATTACTAACAAATAACAAATAACAAATAACATCTTTTTAGAACTGATGGGGAGTATTGTAATACTAAATAAAGCAATTGTGATATTTATTTTCAGTATCTATTGACAAAATCATAATATGATTGTTCTACTATTACTGCGCGTGTCTCTGAGTTCGCTAGAAACGAGATATTGTGGTGATTTAATCATTAATTAGTACCTTAGAACATATTACAAAAAACTAATGTCGTTATATGATTTAATAATATTCTGTTAATCTTCGATCTGATAATTATGATCTGGTGTAAATGAAATCCGACAGAAATTAATATCATTATATTATTTCAAGTACTACGCCTTATCATTTATAGCTGCATTGAAGAATGTCTTTTCTATTATTAATTCCTCCAACTTTAAGGAAACCTCGCAAAAGACAATATTGACAGCTAATTTTT
>JAICSL010000177.1 GCA_025936955.1 Nitrososphaeraceae archaeon | reverse complement strand
CCATGGGTACAGATGGTCAAGGAGGAGGAGAAATTGAATGTAAAGCCCCATTAACATATGCGAAAATTCAAGCTTGTTCTATCAATACGGGAACCGATTTTCTAATCGAGCTTGAAAACTGGCAGTATTCAAACATGATCAAATCTACTATTAATGAACATAAAATGGCGATAGATAGAAATACGTTAGCAAATATTTCTATCAACGATTCTTCGGCTAACCCTACCCATTCTAGTGTTAGTTCTGCAGGAGGATCTACTCTCAGCAACACCCAAGCACTCCTCAAACCTAGATATGAGCTAATACACTATGCTGATTTGCAAAAGGTAAGGGGGTACAATGCTCAAATTATTGGGCAATGGGCAGATACTACTAATGCGGTCATAAAAAAACTCCCTGCTTCTTCTATGATAATCACGCCGACCATGTTAGCATTCTGTATACCACCTAACGATGATTTGCTTGCATATTGGGACAGAGTTGGAGATAGGCTCTTCAAAATTCGTAACTGCATGAATATAAGTGGAATACGACGTCAACTAGCTTTATTCCAACCACCAATTAATCCTATGGCACTAGTTAGAGCAAAAGCTGCAGGGTTGACTCTGGACGAAATTCTTAAGCCAACTGCAGGGCTGCCGCCTTATAGATTCAGCTACCTTATTGAAAAAGCCAAGCAGTTTACACAGACTTTACAGAATTTTGGTTCTGTTCTGTTAAGCGCTTTAGAGAAGAAGGACGTGGAAGAACTTACTCTATTACGTTCTATACATGAACGTACTATTCTAAGTATGACTGAAAAGATCAAGGAAGCTCAGAGACAGGAATCACAACGTCAATACGAAGAAGCAACAGAAGCCATGACCACTATTCAAAATAGGATCGATTATTATAAAGGATTGATTGAAGGAGGACTTAGTAAAGGGGAAAGAACCCAGCAAATTTCTTTGTGGAGTATTTCTGGTCTACTAACAACTGAAGATCTGCTTAGAAAAAAATCTGCTGTATTTCATCTACTTCCACAAATTGGAAGTGCCTTTGCTATGAAATATGGCGGTAAGGAACCAGGAGACAGTACTAATGATTTGGCAGAATCAGTTAAAGTCGTAACAGAGATTGCAAAATCAATTTCTGAAGTAGCTGGTCTAGAGGCATCGTTTAACCGTAGAGAGCAAGAATGGAAACACCAACTTCTTATAGCAGAACAAGAATTAGAACAAGCTAATAAGCATAAGCTAGCGGCTGAGATACATGTATTAATTAGTGAAAAAGATCTTGAACTCAATGAGAAGAATATTGAGCAAGCTAACGAACTTGATGAGTTTTACAAGAACAAATTTACTAAATTAGGTCTGTATGATTATCTATCCACCTCTCTTAATCGCTTGTATCGTGACGCTTATAATTTGGTATATAATATGACTAAGATGGCAGAACTTGCTTATGAATTTGAGACTGATGATGATACTATTTTTATAGCCAATGATAATTGGCAGCTTGACAATGCTGGTCTGCTAGCTGGCGAACGTCTGCTATTACAGCTTCAACGTTTGGAAGCGGCATATATAGAAAACAACAAACGAGATCATGAGGTGACTCAGTCTTTTTCATTATCATTATTGGATCCTGAAAAAATGATAAGCTTGAGACAAACTGGCACATGCGAATTTGCGATCCCTGAGATAATGTTTGATATTTTCTATCCTGGCCAATACAAACGTATTATCAAATCGGTACGCCTGACTTTGCCTTGTGTTGTAGGACCCTTTATCAACATTAGTGCTAAACTTACACTCATAGAAAGCAAAGTCAGGAAAGGCCCAACTATCGACAATGCTGATTTGATATCTGTACCAGAGCAAAGGATGACTTCTATTGCGACTAGTAATGCCCAAGGCGATACGGGGACATTTGAATTTAATTTCCGAGATGAACGATATCTTCCATTTGAAAGTGCAGGAGCGATAAGCAACTGGAGACTTGAACTTCCTTCCAAAATACGCTCGTTTGATTACAGTACTATTTCTGATGTAATTATGCATATTAGCTATACAGCAAAGGAAGATGGAGCATATCGAACGACGGTGGAAAACCAAATTGTAGATATATTATCTGAATTTGCTGCTGAAACAGGTCTATTTCGCTTGATAAGTCTAAAACATGAATTTCCAAATAATTACCATCAACTGTTAAACGCCCCTACAGGCCAACCGCAGTCTACAGAATTCAATTTAGAAATGAAGCATTTCCCATATTTTATTTCTGACAAAGAATTGACATTAACATCTGTTAAGGTATATTTAAAACCCAAACCAAAGATGGTAATTGACATATCAGGGCTGATGCTCAAGGTGAACAATGTGACTGTACCTGCTGGTGCATGGGGTGATTTTGGTCAGAATGGTGAAAATATCAAAGTAAGCGAGCTCTCTATCACAGGAACACCACTTAAACAGTGGACAGTTAATGCAGGATTAGATGGTCTAAATAAGGAAGAATTAGACGATATTTTAGTGCTTTTGAAGTATACCGCATCTTAAGGGAAACAGTCCAATCATGGGAACGATATTGTTGTCTTTCTTTACAGATTGTTGATTACAAGCATCATAGGAAGCGCACTACACTTTACGCCTTTAGTCAATAATGTTACCGTTTATCGTCACTCAATAGGAACAGGTAATGGTAAATACCACACTATAACAACGTCCGGAAACTTTGCTTACTCCTCTTACGATCGTTACCATCATTACCAAATATTAAAAAAAAGCACTATTATCTAGAATTGGCATCATTACTAAGAAAGGTTATGTCCAAATATGTGTATTATAATTTAAATAGTAATTCTGCGTATGCTATTTAGTATTTAAGCTATTCTATTTGTCTGTTATGTGTTGGACACTTGGATTAGGTTAATATGAGAACGAATGTTTAAATATTTCGAATTTTCTTTCTGCATTATTTTAGTGTCAATATATACCAAAAAGGAAATAAGGTTCTTTGGCGGGAAGTACGCAAAATTGAATAAACAAATATCTGCAATGATAGTTTTATTTATTTGTTTTTCTGTCATCATCGTTGACAATTGGATTTTTTCAAGGAGAGATAATCTCTCCAGCATTTTCTAAAAAGACAAATGATGATAGTGTAAAAACAGACTCTACTACTACCTCGACAACAACTACAGAAAAAGATAAAGACAAAACAACAGATCCATCCACAACTACTACAACAGATAAGACTACAAAACCTAAAACAACAGTAAAAAAAGAAAAATCAAATACTTCAAATGATAACCAGACTAAAACATCATTAAAAAAAGAAAAGTCAAATCCTCCAAATGATAACCAGACAGAGCCAACTGTACAAGCATTTGAAGCTCAAGATAATACCAATCAAAGTAAGGTAGATCAAACTAATACCAATCAAAGTATTGCGTCTCTATCTCTATCTAATACCAATACTAATGAAACTGACCCAATAGTATGTACCAGCAAGGATCTTTTAAAGTGCTATTTTAAGTTGACTACTGAGCTTACCTTGGCTCCAGGTGATAAATATTCTGACTTTATGCTACGAATTACAGAAAACCCCAGACACATCGCAGATTTTCCTGGCAGCAAATCAACTGTAAAATATCTCCTCCCAGGAAATTATGAAGTTTCTCTTATTTACAAAGGGAAAAACTTGGAACAATATTGTGTTGGAGAGGCCAAAGCAGGCGATAGTAGGATATGCCCTATCAGTAGCCCTAATCTGTCATACGGTGAACAAATATTACATGTCGCAGAATCAGTAAGGTTTGCGAATGGATCATTTGCGACCAATCCAGTTGTTATTGTAGGAGAAATAACTGTACAAGGCAATAATCCTATTCCTGCTCATTTCCAGCTCTATTCTGGAGACGATGAGGAAGGTAGAGAAGTCCACCTTGGTCTTGGAAAATACTCTGCAACAATCTCTTTACCAAATGATTACAAATTAGCTGGTACTGATGGTCACTGCTCAGGAGTTATGACAAAGGGTAAATATGACAACTGTAACTTTGCAGTACAGCAAACAGCAAAGCCAAATCAAAATGGTACTACTACACCATCATCACCACCATCCTCATCAAACCAACACCATACATCAACACATACAACTAAAACAATAATCAAACACGAGTCATCAGTCGTAGAAAACTATATCAAGATTTTCATAACCACTAATCCAGAAGTACTAAGACAGCTGCAACTACAATCTCAACAGCAGCCAACATCAACAATCAACAGTGCATTGATTCCTCTTGATACCATACAATTATGCAGACAAGCAGGAGACCAGAACTGTGTATTATCTGCCAATAACTTCAAGATCTTAGCTGCTAATATGACAAAAGATGTATTTGGAAGTTGGACTTTGAATGGCCTAGTTCAAAATAATTCCACAGCACCACTTAATCAGATAAAAGCAGTACTCCAGCTGTATAACACTACAGGAAACATGGTTGGTTCTTCAAGTGGAATTATTTCACCTCAGAATCTAACCTCAACACAGAATGGCATCTTCTTCTTGCAAGTACATCCTTCAGAGTTAGCTGGAATTCCAAAGTTCTATAGAATATCTTTTGACTATCAATAAGAAGACAGAGTGAGT